>JBJOFA010000024.1:0-9187 GCA_046049015.1 Actinomycetota bacterium
TGGTTCGCTGATGCCAAGTTTGGACTCTTCAGCCATTGGACTGTGGGATCGGTGCCGGCCTATGCCCCTGTTGGTAAGGACCCATTCACGTTGGCGCGTGAAGAGGGAGAAGAAAAGGCTTTCAGTCATACGCCTTATGCCGAGTGGTACTGGAATTCCATCAATATTCCTGGATCCCCTGCGGCGCAACATCATGCCGAAGTCTGGGGTAACTGCGATTATTCGGAATTCGTTCGTCGTTTCTTCGACTCTTCACGGGGTTGGGATTCTTCGCGCTGGTCTCACCTCATGGCCGCTTCGGGAGCCAAGTATTGCGTCGCCGTCACCAAACATCATGATGGCGTTTTGTATTGGCCATCGGAAACACCTAATCCTCATCGCGGTCCCGACTGGTCATCACCGCGGGACTTAGTTGGTGACTGTGCTCAGGCAGCTCGTTCGGCGGGGTTGCGATTCGGGGTGTACTACTCCGGGGGTATCGACTGGACCTTCCAAGGTCTCGGTATCAAAAACTGGTCGTCGCTTTTCGCCGCCATTCCCCAAGATGATCTGTATCACGACTACGCCGATGGCCATTGGCGGGAACTCATTCGCCGTTATCAACCAGACGTCCTGTGGAACGACATTGGTTATCCGGGTTTTGGTGCGGGAGCGGCGGGAGTGATGGCCGATTTCTACAACGGCAATCCTGATGGTGTGGTCAATGATCGCTTCGATGTCCTCGGGGTTCGACGTCAGAGTGCCCACGCTGATTTTCAGACACCGGAGTACACCACTTCCAATGATGGTGGCGGCGGGTACTTCGAGGTCTGTCGAGGCATTGGGACCAGTTTTGGCTACACCCAGTTCGAAAATGACTCCACGTATTTGTCCATCCCAGATCTCATAGAGATGTTCGTCAATATCGTCGCTGATGGTGGCAATTTGCTTTTGAATTTCGGGGCTATGCCTAGTGGTGAAATACCTTGGGAACAGCAACTACGGATCCTGGCTATGGGTCAATGGTTGAAAGTGAATGGGTCGGCTATCTATGCCAGTCGTCCATTCGAACAATCACGCCTGGAAACCAATGACGGTTTGACGGTACGTCTGACGCAGGGCTCAGATGGTGCGTCCTACGCTCTCGTCTGCGGTCGTCCGGATAGTGCCACCATCCATATCTCAGGGTTACCGCGTGGTGCGGTGCATTTACTCGGATACTCCGAGCAACTCAATCGTCAGGGTGATTCCATTCACTTGCCGACGCCACCCGATACCACGCCGGTTTTTACCTTACGTATTGACCCAAGTCATTAGGCACGTTTGGCGATATCAAACCAGTCGCCCGTTGACATCTCGATGACTTGGGTTTTGGTGTCAGCCACTTTTTCATAAGCCCGTCGGGTACTGCCGGTAACGATGTACAGCACCCGTTGCCACCAGCGCATATCTCGTCGCGGATCGGTAGCCGTAGGAATGACTGTGTGGGCCTCGGCGGCTTGAGCCGCGGCCATTGATTGCCGGGGACCGGCAGTTACTGGAAGGACGACCGCAGTGACGGCTTGGGTGGGAAGCAGGGCAACGTCTACTGGTTGATAGAGGCGAGCCGTTTTAACCGTTGGTTGATGAGGCTCTATCCACACTCTTCCTTGACGATTACCGTCAGCATCAATGGCATCGATGATGTAACCAACGGCGATCAAACCAAGTGGGAGACCGGTGCGAGTAACGGTGATCTGCAATTCTCCGCCCTCTGGCGCCTGAAGAGTAAACGTGTCACCTGGCTGATGGCGATGGGTTTGAGTACACCCGAGAGAGCGCGCCATCTTGACCGCTTTGACTGGACCATGAATCGGCACATCGGTCAACTGACGCAAGGTAGCCGAGTGCAAGTGGTCATTGACCGAGGTGCATAAGAGGACCGCGCCAATAGTGGCACTTTCCCGTTGTAGATCGGCCAAAGAAATGAAACCCGGCGGATGTTGCCGGTCAAAGGCCCCTTTGATCGGATCCGCGGTTAGCCATGGGTCAATGAGTATTGAAGTTCCCGCAAATTGAATCTGCCAACTTTGGTAATCGTCCAAACGTCGAACAATCATCGGCTGCTTCCGTTTTCGGTGCCAAGCGTGGCGTGGGTTAGATCGATGGGATGAATGGTCACCGTAGCCGTGTGTTGGATCTCATGCGATGATGTTCCAATACGAATTTCATAGAGACCGGGATCTATTCGCCAGTAACCACCTTGGCGTTCGTGCTGAGTCGTTGTCTGGCCCGTGATTTGAGGACGAAGCGAACCGCGATAGTGATCACCGGGTTCCCAATAGGCAAATGCTCGAGCTGGCAGAACCAACTTCATGATCTCAGTTGCCCCGGGGGCGATATCAGCCTTGGCTACCGCTTTGAGTTCCTGAATAGGACGCTGCACCCGTGGCTCTTGCGGAGCAACGTAGATCTGCACGATCTGAGATCCGGGACGAGTACCGGTATTGCTCACCGGAACCGATATCTGAATTTCCTCAGTGGCTTGAAGATCGCCACTGGTGCTCAATTCCAAGCGGTCCAACTCTGGTGTACCGATGTCAAAGGTGGTGTACGACAGACCATGACCGAAGGGGAAGCGCACAGCCACATCGCGAGTGTCATACCAGCGATAACCCATCAGCAGTCCTTCGCCATAGCGCACCTGACCGTGTTCTCCGGGGAAGTTGCCAAAGGCCGGGGTGTCTTGTATCCGAAACGGAATGCTGGTGGGTAGTCGACCACCGGGATCATGAGTACCGAGTAGTACGTCAGCGACCGCCGACCCCATTTCTTGTCCCCCGAACCAAATCTGCATCACGGCCGCAACGTCATCAGCCCAAGGCATGTCCACGGGTGATCCAGTATTGATGAGAACTACAGTCCGCTCATTGGCTTGACGTACCGCCCGGATCAATTCGTCTTGCTGACCAGGTAGAGCCAGCGATTCTCGATCATGACCTTCACTTTCCCAATCGTCAGTGGTACCAACGATGACAATGGCCACGTCACTACGAGCAGCTAAGTCCGCAGCCCGTTGGACCGAGTCGCCAGTTTCCAGAAGTCGCATACCGACCTCGGCACCGTGGGCCCACTGTTTAGAAGTGCCGTCGCAGGTAAGTACAAAACGGTATGTGCGATCGGCAATGAGATTGAGCGTGGTGGTGATCTCTTCGCTGCCCATGCCGAAAAAGGCTTGGCCTCGGGCGGGAATGACGGACTTTCCATCAATGGCCAAGACGTCATCAACAAATAACTGACACGGACTCAACTCCACTAGAGAGATGATGTAATCCCCAGTTTGGCGCACGGTGACGAAACCTTCGGCGGTGAAATGAAACCCTGAAGTCGGAACGCCGGCATCATTACGAGCCACAACGATCAGCCGTCCATCGGCTCTCTGCAGAGTTGTAAGGACTTCACTGCGTTCTTCTGAGCCTGGTGCACCGTCAAAGACGGTGACGGCAAAACCTGGATCACCAGTCGGTGTTCGCACCACATCGGGATCTACCGCTGGAGTGGTCTTATCAATCTGACATCCCGCTTCGTAGGACACCGTGATGTTCTGGCCCAGGCTTTCTCGCAAAACGTCAATGATGGCCGTGCGATGGTGAGGCTGAACCTCAGCTGAGCCGCCACCCATGATGCGTGCTCGGCCCGCATTAGGTCCGATGACGGCAATGCTTCGCAGAGTTGGGGTATTCAGAGGCAGAAGTGGAGAACCTTGAACTGGATCATTCTTGAGAAGAACCATGGAAGACCGGGCTGCCCGACGCGCTAAGTCGCGATGCTGCAGAACGTCAACTGCTTGCGGAGTGGTCGGTTCATCGTCCAAAGCTCCGAGACGATCAAAAACTGATAATAGGGTGCGCGCGGCGCGATCCAGTTGGGCTTCGTCTACTTCACCGGCTCGAACTGCTTCGGCAAGAACACGACCATAAGCCCGCGCCGGTGCCGGCATCTCTAAATCCAAACCAGCATGCGCTGCGCCGGCGGTCGTTGTTCCAGCGAACCAGTCGGTGACCACAAAACCCTCGAAGCCCCATTCATTGCGCAAGATTCCAGTCAACAATTCGTGATCTTCAGAACAGTAGGTGCCGTTCAACCGGTTATAAGAGGTCATGATGCCGAGCGATCCACCATCTCGTACCGCCATCTCAAAAGGCAGCAGGTAGATCTCGCGCAAGGTGCGTTGATCGATCACGCTGTCAATGGTCATACGTTCAAACTCGGCGTCGTTGCCGACGAAGTGTTTGACCGTCGTTGCCACACCATGAGATTGGACTCCGCGAATGAATGAAGCGGCCAAGAGACCCGAGAGCAAGGGATCTTCGGAATAGCACTCGAAGTGTCGTCCGAATAGTGGTGAGCGATGCAGGTTCACGGTCGGGGCTAAAAGGACTCGAGCACCTTTGGTTCGGGACTGTTGTCCGAGAGCTTCACCCAATTCGTACAGAAGATCGACATCAAATGTTGCCCCTAAGGCCGAACCACAGGGAATGCACAAAGTTGAAACTTGCGAGCCGATACCGGGAATGAAAGGGCCGCGGGCTCCGGCAGGCCCATCAGTAACCGTTACCGATGGAAGGCCGACACGTTCAACGGCATTGGTGGTCCACATCGAAGCTCCAACCGTCAGGGAAGCTTTTTCCTCAATGGACAGGTCATTGAGGAGGGCGTCAATGTCACGATTCACGCTCTGATCATGTCAGTTCACGCCCTTGGCAACCGACTCAGACTCCGAACGATGTTGCCCGCAACGCTTCTACCAACTCAGCCGGACCATCAAGTTTCACAGCAGCCTGTTCTAGGCGGCCGTACATGAAGAGCACGATTTCACCGATATCACCCGACACGGTCACCGCGGGCTGCCCCTTTTTTGCCGTGATCGGGCTACTCCCGGTCGGGTGCAAGATCAGCCCACAGGGGGCTGAACGGGCCAAAAGTCGGGCACCACGTCGCATCATGGTGAGCAATTGATTCTCTACAGCAGTGTCCAGATTTCGAGGCCCGTAATCGGGTTGGGCTCGGCGAACGTCTTCAACGTGGACATAGAACTCCACGGTGTTAGCCAAGCGATCGAGTAGTGACAGACGTAAAGGGGAAAAGCGAGCAGGGCCATTCCGTAGGGTTTTGATGAGTGTGTTCCAGTCACCGGACGCAGTTCGAGAACGAACGCGATCGCCGTAGGCCGAAAGCCTTGAAATGAGGATTCCCGCAGCGGCATCGGGCCGGCGTTCTCGGACGACAAGATGAGCGGCCAAATCACGGGTAGTCCATCCCGCACATAATGTCGGAGCGTCGGGACCGTACTCAGTGAAGAGATCGCAGATCAGATCACGTTCGGTGCGGGTTGGATTGCTCATCATGTCTCCTCGCGCCACGGCACATCAGCGGGCCAGAATCCGATACCGCCATCACGCATCAACATATCGGTGTGTGTACGTTCGGTGTGCATACTGCGCCAGGTCAGCATCTGTTGAGCCATTGTAAGTATGCGAACTGGATCCGTCACTTCGGTTCGCCAGGTCGGATCAGCATCGAGATCGAAACACAATGCCGTTCCATCACCGAACTGAACGTAGGCCGTATCTGCAGATCGACGTACCACGAGATGACTGGTCTCCAATCGCCGGTCCCAGGGCCAACCTTCGCGGATATAGGGAATCATGGTGTAGCGCCAATCGAATTCCCACGTTGCCGCCGTTCGCCAGGTACGAGGTTGATCGCCAGCTAAAAACGCAGTGAGGGGATAGCCATCGCATTGACGGGGGATGGGTTGACCCATGACCTCAGCCAATGTCGGCACCAGGTCAACACTTTCCGTGAATTGGTCAATGACGTGTCCATGAACTGATGGATGGCGCGGGTCGCGCCAAATGAGAGGAATGTGGTGGCTCTCTTCAAACCAGCCCACTTTCTCTTTGAGACCATGATCCCCAAGCTGTTCACCGTGATCGGAAGTCACGATGATGACTGTTCTTTCCCAGAGTCCTTGCTCGCGTAGGTACGTCTCCAGGCGACCGATCTCTCGATCAACGGCGCTGATCATGCCGAAATACTGGGCTCGCATTCGAGCTAGATCAGCTTCGTCAGTTGGTGCAGCAGTTTCGGGAAGGGTGAGCAATACATCATGCAAGGTATGACGTTCATTTTTTGGCGCAATGGGAGTGCCGACGGTGGCTGGATCATAAAGATCAGCAAAACTTCCGGGCGCGCTGTACGGAGGATGGGGACGTAAATAGCTGGCATGGATGAACCACGGTTGGGTGAGGTCGCTGTTGTTGTCCATCCATTCGATCAAGCGGTCGGTAGTGAAAGCCGAAACTCCTAGTTCAACGGGACGTTCATTTTCACTGGCTAAGAGGGCCAGATGGCCAGCAGAAGTGTCGTATCCCTGCGTTGCCAAATGGGCCAGCCAGGGTGCATGGTCCTGGGAGAGATTCAGTTCCCACGAAAAACCGGGCAATAGTCCTTCGTAGGTGCTTAAACGAGGATCATCAGCCGCCGTCGTCAGTCGGGGATCAATTGATTGATCGGTGTAACCAAAGAGAACGCTGCGATAACCAGCTCGATTAGCAAGCAAGGCAATGTTGTCGAAACGCCGATCAAGAGGCGTTCCATTGGCCACCACCCGATGGTTCATTTGGTACATGCCGGTGTAGATGCCGGCACGTCCGGGAGCGCAAGGAGTGGACTGGGTGTAGTGACGGGAAAAACGAACCCCTTGTTGGCTCAAGGCATCAAGATGAGGGGTCTTCACCAGTGGGTGACCAGCACATCCAAGCGCATCGCCGCGAAATTGATCGAGAGTGATCAGAAGAACGTGGGGAGTCTGGTTTGGGATCACGCGTCGTTGAGAACGTACTCGTAACGGCCGTCGTTTTCGACGCGCTTCATCTCGCCTGACAATCGAAGGTGCTCAAGATGGGCGTAGGTTTCGCTATCAGCCATTCCGCCCAGTGAGCGCGGGGCAAATAAATGAGTGGACATTTCCATCACCGACGCTGGCCGATCAAGCGACTCCGCAGCATCTCGAAGGCGTTGCAGACGTCCAACGTGATGCTCTTTGATGTCGTTGGCTCGTCCGGCGAGATCTTGAAAGACATCTCCATGGGCCGGGAGTGCAATTTTCACTTGAGAACCGAAGGCAGCCACTTTGTCCAAGGATTCAAAAAACAACTTCAGGGGATCGCGGGCGCGGATCATGCCACTGATGTGCGGGGTGATCGTGGGCAATACGTGATCACCGCACAACATGAGACCCTCTTCGGCATCAAAAAGGCAGAGATGATCGGCGGTGTGCCCCGGAGTGTGCACGGCCACCCATTCACGACGGGCGAAGGTGAAATGTTGGGCGTCGGCCAATCGAACTGTCGGACGGGGTAACCGCATGAGTCGCGGGACTCGACGAGTCACCGCAATCCGCATACGGCGCTTGAAAGGGATGTCCATTCCCGGTCCACCCCAGGGTGGAGAATCCCATGGCATGCGATGGCGAGGTAGATCTTCTAGATCGTCAACATCGTGATCTGATGGCTCGGTCGGATCCCAGAAAACCCGGAACTTCTCATGGGTGATGATGTCACAGCCGGTATCGGCCTGGAGCCAGTGGGCCCCGCCGAAGTGATCAGGATGACTATGGGTGACGATGACTGAATGAACCCGCTTCAAGGGGACATTGGCTTGCTCCAGTCGCCGTTTCACCGTGGCGTAACTGCTCTTTTCCGGAAGGCCGGGGTCTACAACGGTGACCCCTCGCTCGTCTTCAAGGATGTACATATTGACGTGGCCGAGCCCAGGAATCGAAATGGGCAATTGCGCCCGTAAGACATTAGGGGCGACCTCAAGGATCTCGTCGCTGGCCGGCAGCTGTTCCTGTCTCGGAGGGCGCGGAGCCGTTTCAGTCACACTTCGAGGGTACTGCTCATGCAGTGGTTCGCACCATTCCAGGTTGTCATCGTGAGCTGGTGCTCAGAGCGGGGATTGATCTGCGGGTGCCGGCTCGGATTTGGGATCAATGGGGTTTTGGGGAGGCGAGGCGACAAAGACATTCTCGCGATAAAAACGAAGCTCGTTGATACTTTCTTGGATGTCATCCAGGGCCCGGTGTTTGCCGGCCTTAAAGGGACGGATGTTGTCGGTTCCCTGGTACCAACGACGCACTAATTCTTTGATCGAACTGACATCGACACAGCGGTAATGCAAATAGTTTTCAATTTCCGGTAGGTAACGAGCCAGGAATCGGCGATCTGTTCCGATCGAGTTGCCGCAGAGTGGTACGGAACGTTCTTCGGGAACATGCTGTTTGATGAATTCAAGGGTCTGTTGACCGGCCTGTTCCAAAGTAATGGTGGACTGTTTGATGAGTTCGAGCAATCCCGATTTGGTGTGCATATCAACGACAAAAGGATCCATCACACTCAGGACTTCATCGGAATGATGAATTACCAGATCAGGGCCTTCGGCGATGATGTTCAAATTGTCGTCGGTGATGATGGTGGCGATCTCAACAATGACGTCCTTCTCGGGCGTCAAGCCGGTCATTTCTAGATCCATCCAAACGAGCACGTTCTGACGATACGCCATGGCTGAGGTACAAAGGGCTGATCGGCCCATGGTTCAGACGAAAAGGCGCCGAGGTTGAAGAGGTATTACAGTTCGTTGTGTCAGTTGTAATGGACGGGTCGGTAGTGGAGATATCAGGTAGATCAAATAGCTCAGGGGAGCCCTCGATACGACTAGCGATTCCCCTGGTGCGTCTCGACCCGGACCTGGAATTGCCCACCTATGCCCATGAGGGTGACGCCGGGCTTGATCTTCGTGCTCGCGAGGACGCCGTAGTTCCCGCTGCTGGAGGTCGGGTTTTGGTGCCTACCGGAATCGCTCTGGCTTTACCCCGGGGCTACGCCGGATTCGTTCTACCGCGGAGTGGACTTTCGTTGAAATACGGAGTGACGGTGGTGAACAGTCCTGGTCTCATTGATTGTGCGTATCGCGGTGAAATCAAGGTGGTGGTGTTGAACACCGATCCAATAAACGAATACCGCATTACTCGCGGCGATCGCATTGCGCAATTAGTCGTTCAGCAGGTTGCCGAAGTGGAGTGGGTTGAGGTGGCCACTCTCGATGACAATGACCGTGGCGGTGGGTTCGGCCATTCTGGCCGGTGATATTGCGGCCATTCTGG
>JBJOFA010000025.1:0-9076 GCA_046049015.1 Actinomycetota bacterium
TAAAGCCGCAGCTATTGAAGCTCGACCAGGATTGGCGATAGGAGTTGGTGGTAGACCTTTATAGAGATACGTATTGAATGGCGTATCAATTTCCCGCAGCTGCGAGAACGGCAACTCTCTATTTTGCCCGTAATAGAGGGTGGCATCGACCTGTAGGGGCATATCTAAGAACAATCGGTTGTAAATCACCCGAGCGATCTTGGCGCGATCGTCGGCAACTTTGGCTTCTCGCTCAATAATCGAAGCCACGATGAGCACCTGATAAGGCGAGTAACCCACCAAGTTTTGGGCATCGTCTAAGCCTTCTTGACGTCCCACACGCTCCATCAATCGAACCATACGTTGCACCACTTGAGTTGGAGTCTCATCTCCAGCCACAAAATAAGTATCCGGAAAAAGCAAGCCCTCAAGCGTGGTCACACCTTCAGGTTGATAGGCCGAACGCACCGCTGATTCGGTTCCGGAATTTCCACCGGCTTTTTCAATGAAGGCCCCAGCAGTAATTGAAGTTGTGGTCTCGGCCAAGCGACTGGCCATTTGTTCCAAGGTGAACCCCTCAGGAAAAGTCACCCGAGTCAAGGTTTCATTGGGAGGAGTTCGCAGTACTCGCAAGATATTTCCCAGATGATCACGGGCCCGGACGGTGTAAAGCCCCGGCGTGATCTCCAGTCCGCCCTCTTGCGCTACATAAGATCGAAATACTCCGTCGTGGACAATGACTCCCGATTGCTCAAGTCGACGACTAATGGTCTCCAAGTCATCGTTTTCGGTCACCGTGAAGACCGTCGCTACCGCAGCAATGCCAGTGGGGTTGATTTGGCGCAAATACCAAAACTGGTATGAGCCATAGGAAACCAGCCCAATCGCCGCTGCAGCCAACCCCACTCGCGCAACCCAAACCAGAATGCGTCGGACAATCGAACTTTCCACTGTCACCGAAGGCAAGACTTGGTACGGATCTATCTCCTCGAACTCATCGGAATAAGAGCTATTGAACTCGTTTTGATTCGACATCATGATTCCGCTGAATTCGTGCGATGTTGCTCTAACCACGATTGCAAAAGAATTGCGGCAGCCACCTTGTCTACATACTGGCGACGCGCCGAGGCGCTGATGTCGGCTTCGCGCAAAACACGATCAGCGGCGACCGTTGTCAATCGCTCGTCAAACATTTCAACCGGCACAGATAGCACCGTAGCCAGATGCCGAGCCTCAGCGGTGGCGGCCCGAGCTGCCGAATTTTGCGCCCCCGACATCGCCAAGGGCAGCCCAACTACAACTATTTCCACTTCTTCTTCGATCACAATGTCTTTGATGCGCTGATAGTCCAGACGTTTTGATTTGCCTCGCTGAATGACCGAATGAGGACTGGCAATGGTGCCGGAAAAATCGCTGATAGCGATACCGATGCGCTTTGTTCCGAGATCAATTCCCATCGCCCGCATCAGCTTTGGGCGGCCTCCCGGGCCAGACGCAGAGCTTCATCTAGGCCCTCAGGTTTCTTACCACCAGCGGTGGCAATGTCACCTTTACCTCCGCCTCCTCCGCCCACAGCACGAGCGGCATCCTTGATCAAATCGCCGGCTACACGACCACTCTTAGGATCGACGGCCGCCACCAATGAAACTCCCCCGGTGGGCGTTAGCCCGGCCAATACAACGGTGTGCACCCCCGGTTGATTTCTCACGGCCAGAGCCAATGAACGCAGGTCATTCGGCTCCAAATCATCAACTCGGGCCACAACGACACCGTCGCTGCCCGACGCCGCGATTTCACTCGCTCGCTCAGTCGCCAACTTGGCCCGCAGTTTTTTTAGTTCATCTTGAAGGTCACGAACGTCATCAAGTTTGCGATGTAACCCAGTCACTACGTCATCAGGATGAGAACCCACTAGGCGGGCGACCTCTCCTAGGACTTGACGATCCTTTTGAAGAGCTTGCAGGGTGCGATCCCCGGCAACTGCTTCAATTCGTCGCAGGTTGGCGCCAATAGAACCTTCTGAAACGATTTTGATCAAACCGATGTCACCTGTTGCCGAAACATGGGTGCCGCCACAGAACTCAATTGAGGGTCCCGCAGTAAGCACCCGCACTCGATCTCCATACTTGTCGCCGAAAAAGGCAACAGCGCCCAATTCCAAAGCTTCGTCTTTGGAAGTCTCAATGGAATCAACATTCATGTTGCCGAGTGTCTGGGCATTAGCCAGCGTTTCGATACGCATCAATTCCTCGGGAGTCACGGCCTCGTAGTGACTGAAGTCGAAACGCAAGCGATCCTCGTTGACTAATGATCCAGCCTGCTTGACGTGTTCGCCGAGAACTTCTCGTAAAGCCCAATGCAAAATGTGCGTGGCGGTGTGATGGCGCCGAATTGAAGAACGTCGGTTCGAATCCACTATGGCGCGCACGGTGTCCCCCACCGCCACCGAACCGGTGAGAACTCGACATACGTGGCGCCGCAAGCCCGGGAGGGCAAATGTGGTGTCCAAGACTTCTAACTCACCATCAGGACCAACAAGAACACCGGTATCGCCTACTTGACCACCACTCTCGGCGTAGAAAGGGGTGCGGTCCAAAAAGACTTCCAGCTGTCCCTCATCTCCGGGCAAAATGCTCAGCACCTGACCTTCGCAGGCTTCCACCTCGTAGCCTCGAAAATCACCGGTACCGTATTTTTCCAGCACTTCTTGGTATGCCAGATGTCGCGACTCATCAACTTCGCCGCCTTTACGAGCTGCTTTAGCTCGTTCGCGCTGCTGTTTCATTTCACTTTCAAAACCAACGAGATCCACACTCAAATGCTTCTCCGCCAGAATTTCCTCGGTGACCTCGAGCGGAAAACCGTAGGTGTCATGGAGCAAAAAAGCCGTTGATCCAGAAAGTTGCGCCGACTTGTCGCTCTCGGAGGCGACAACTACACGGCCAATTTCTTCTTCCAAAATATGCAGACCGGTCTTGAGTGTCTGACGGAAACGCTCCTCTTCTTTGGTCAACACATTGAGGATGAAGTCCTCCTGCTTTTTGACATCGGGATAGGCCTCGCTCATGACCTGAATTGCCGTTGCGGTCAAAGTGGGCATGACCAATTTTTCGGTACCAAGCAGATAGGCGTGCCGAATGGCCCGACGGATGATGCGACGTAACACGTAGCCGCGACCCTCATTTGATGGAAAGACTCCGTCGCTGACCATCATGGCGCTCGAACGGGCATGCTCGGCCAAGACTCTCAGGCTGAAACTCTCCCGATCGTTGTAATCGCCTGGCCGATAGTTGGCCCCTGTTACTGCTTGAGCCGATTCAACGATAGGAAAGATGGCGTCGGTCTCCCAGATGCTGTCGGTGCCTTGGAGCAATGTCAGGATGCGTTCGAATCCAGCCCCAGTATCAATAGAAGGCTTGGGCAACAGAGTTCGCGAACCATCAGAAGATTGCTCGAACTGCATGAAAACCAGATTCCAAAACTCCATGAAACGATCCCCGTGGGGATCATTCAACGGGCCGCCTGGGGGCCCGAACTCGGGCCCCCGATCGATATGAAGTTCAGAACATGGCCCACACGGACCGGTCTCGCCCATCTGCCAAAAATTGTCAGCGTCACCGAGCCTTTGGATTCTCTCCATTGGCACACCGACTTGGTCGTGCCAGATCGCTTCGGCCTCGTCATCACTTTGGTGAACCGTGATCCAAATACGTTCGGCGTCGAATCCTAAAACTTCGGTGACAAACTCCCAGCTCCAGGGAATGGCTTGCTCTTTGAAATAGTCGCCGAAAGAAAAGTTGCCCAACATCTCAAAAAACACCAGATGTCTCTTCGTTCGACCGACATCTTCAAGATCGTTGTGCTTTCCGCCGGCACGAACACATTTCTGAATCGACGCGGCGCGCTTATAGGGCGGAATTTCATCGCCCACAAAGTAGGGCTTGAAGGGCACCATCCCGGCCACTGTGAACAACAAAGTCGGGTCGTGAGGAATCAAACTTGCCGAAGATACTGCCGTGTGACCCTTGGCGGCGAAGAAGTCCGTAAAGGCGCGGCGCAGTTCGTTAGCCGACTTCGGTACTGAGATCTGATGACGGTTGGTGGTCATGGCAGGGCAAGGCTACCCGTCAACGATGCTCCACTCATGGGACATTGGTTAGCCTCACCTATGTGACTCCCCCCATTGAACCTTCCTCATCGCCGACCAAGAAGCGCCTCATCCCTGTCGAGGGGCTTTCGGGTCGCCATGAAGATCTTCATGAGATGTTGTCCTTCGAGGACCCCAAGGAACAAAGAACCTGGCTCTTCGATGCCACATTTATGCGCTCGTCATGGAAATGCATTTTCGGCGAAGGATGCCAAGGGGTCCTGGACGAGCCCGCCCCCGAATTGAATCAAGGCTGTTGCTCCCATGGGGCTCACTTTGTCGACGAGGACGACGTGGCAAACGTGGTCAAGGCAGTTGTGCGCCTGACTTCGGAGAATTGGCAACTTAAGTCCAAGGCCAAGTCCAAAGGCTTTCTCAAAAGTACCAAGGGTGGTGACACCGTCACCCGAGTCGTGGATGGAGCCTGCATCTTTTTGAATCGCCCGGGCTTTGCCGGTGGCGAAGGATGCGCTTTTCACATAGCCGCGCTTCAAGCCGGCGAACGTCCCCTCGATTGGAAACCCAATGTCTGCTGGCAGTTGCCTTTACGAGTAGAGCATCACACCGACACCAATGGCTGGGTGAACACGTCGGTGCGAGAGTGGAAACGGCGTGATTGGGGCGATGGAGGATCTGACCTGCACTGGTGGTGCACCGAGTCCACTGACGCATTTGTCGGACGCGAACCGGTGTACAAGTACTTGCGCGAGGAAATCATCGAAACTGTGGGACGCAAGGTTTACGACCTGTTGGTCGAAGCCCTGGAGCGGCCCACAAGTCAGCCTCTTCCCCACCCTGCTTTGACGGTGAAGAAAAAAGGTCGAAAGTCGTAGTTGTTATAAGTCTTAGTTATCGAAAGTCTTGGTTGTCGTAACTGACCAAGGGTCAGCTCGACGCTTTTTTGAAGGCCTTACGACGATCCTCGAGACCAAGAAAGCGTTTGCGAACGCGAATCGCTTTCGGGGTCACCTCAACTAACTCGTCATCTGCAATCCACTCAATGGCAGTCTCCAAAGTGTGAATACGCGGGGCTGCCAATTTCACTCCATCGTCGTGACTGTGAGTACGGATATTGGTTTTCTCCTTGGGTCGCACGGCATTCACTACCATCTCGTCGCCTCGCGAAGTTTCTCCAACGACCATGCCCTCATAGGTTTTGTCGCCGGGTTGAACAAACAGCTCTCCCCGCAACTGAAGATTGTCGAGAGCATATGCCGTCACCATTCCCTCACGGTCGGCAATCATCGCGCCACCAAGCCGGTGTGGCAGATCCCCACACCAGGGAGTCCACCCAGCATGATGTTGATGCAACATGGCGGTACCCCGGGTAGTCGTCATCAGCAAAGATCGAAAGCCGATTAATCCGCGACTGGGACATTCAAAGGTCACCACGGTTCGGCCCGGATCTCCAGAGCGCAGGTCCACCACTCGACCTTTTCGTGGCGCGAGAGCCTGTGTGACTGCACCCACGTATTCATCGGGCACGTCACAAACACCGCGTTCCAAAGGCTCAAACTTTTTGCCGTTGACTTCTTTGGTGATGACTTCAGGCCGACTGACCTGCAATTCGTATCCTTCGCGACGCATCGCCTCGATCAGCACTGCCAACTGCAATTCGCCACGTCCGGCAACTTCCATGACATCTGCAGACTCAGTTGCGTGCAGTTTGATCGATACATTGCCCAATTCCTCTTTACGCAAGCGGTCAATGAGGTGCCGGCTAGTCAGGAACTTGCCATCCCGTCCCGCAAAAGGAGAAGTATTTACCCCGAAGGTCATACGCAAAACTGGCTCATCGACGGTCAGGCGAGGCAAAGGCTGTGGGTTCTCAACTGAGCCGATGGTGTCCCCAATTTCCACCTCGGGGAATCCTGCCACCACGAAAAGATCTCCAGCAGAAAGTTCATCCACTTCAACACGGCTCACTCCCTCAAAGGCCATGAGTTGCGCCAAGCGACGCTTAAGGGGAGGCTGTCCTTCAGCGAATTCTTCTTCAAGGAGGGCGACCATTTCACCCTTACGCAAAACTCCTTGGTACACGCGACCGACTGCTAACCGACCCAAGTATTCCGAGGCATCAAGGTTGGTCACGAGAGCCTGAAGCGAACCGGTTGGGTCGCCTCCCGGCGCCGGAATCTTTTCCAAAATCGTGTCGAGGAGAGCGGAAAGATCGGCATCAGCGTCGGGCATCCCTAGCCCCACCATGGCCCGACCTTCACGAGCTACCGCTGATACAACGGCAAACTCGATATGACGGTCATCTGCTTCAAGGTCAATAAAGAGCTGATACACCTCATCGAGAACTTCCTCAGGACGTGCATCGGATCGGTCAACTTTGTTGATGACCACAATGGCCGGCAGATCTAGGGCCAGTGCTTTTTGCAGCACGTAACGGGTCTGCGGTAACGGACCCTCGGCGGCGTCAACCAACAACAAGATTCCGTCCACCATGGTGAGAGCGCGCTCAACCTCTCCTCCGAAATCGGCGTGCCCCGGAGTGTCCACCAAATTGATCTTGGTATCGCGCCACTTAACCGAAGCAGCTTTGGCCAAGATGGTGATTCCACGTTCGCGCTCCTGGTCGTTGGAGTCCATCACACGCTCAACCAGAGCTTGGTGGGCAGCGAAGGTCCCCGTGGCTCGAAGCATGGCATCGACAAGAGTCGTCTTGCCATGGTCGACGTGGGCTACTAGGGCGACATTTCTAAGATTGCTCATTTTTTCACGTATTTCTATTATTTGTATTCCTGCGAACAGGCGGTCAGGATCGACCAGTTATGTCAAGAGTTGTCACCAGTGGCTAGGGGAGAAAATTCGACGGACCAGCTTCGACTTCGGAAGCGTACGAAAGGTCGGCAGGCCACTCACAACGAAATCTCGGTTAATCGGGTCACGACACAACCAGTGTCGAACGCGATGCACGTGATCAGGTTTAGAAGTCGCCAGCTGTTCAGCGCTGGTCTTCGTCCGAATCCTCGTCAAGTTCGTCGTCATCGTCAAAGACCACGCCATACTTTTCGGCAATAGCGGCGTACTCGTCGTCCTCTGTCCGAGGACCATTTTGCACACCACCCAAGCCCAGGTCGAATGCGCTGGGTCCGGCTTGTTTCAGTTTTCTCGCTTCTTCAAAGCGACGGTGACGACCCTTTTTCACGGGAGGGCTCCGAACTAGTGAGAGGGGGCTATGTAGCTGTTCCGTCCCGGATCAGGCAATTGCACAAGCAATTTCCGAGACCACCAATTGGCAGCCCCTGAATCCGACAGGCGGACCCGAACCGAAGTTCGGACTCCCGACATTGTAGGAGGTCAGGCGCCCGATGTGTGGCACCACCAGCGAATCCTGAACCGATTTCGCTCGTACGAGCACAAAAATATGCCCTAATGCGGCAAAAGTAACGCTGGTCACATCCCAATCCCCGGAAGTCGTCTCCCCGGGTTTGGATGCTGTCAGCCCTCAACCTGGTTGGCGGATCGGACTCCCCCAGCCACACTGAGGCGGAGATCTAGAGTTGGAAGCGAATTTCGAGGGGCGAACCCGACTATGCGAACAGTTGTCATCGTGAATCAAAAGGGCGGTGTGGGCAAAACCACGACCACCCTCGGGTTGGCCTCGGCTGCTCGCCAGGCTGGCCGCCGGGTGCTAGTTGTTGATCTTGATCCCCAAGCCTCGTCCACGTGGATCCTCGGCATCGATCCCTCAGAAGTTGAACTGTCCGTTGAAGAAGCCCTTCAGGGTCGTTCGATCAAAACAGCCATCACCCAAAGCCACTGGGGGCCCCTCGTAGATCTTGTTCCATCATCTAGTTCTCTCCAAACGTATGAATCGGCTCGTTCGGTTTCGTCTCTCCGGAGAGCATTGTCCACCTTGCAACAAAGTTCTGGGGCTTATGACGCCATCCTTATTGACTGTCCTCCGGCACTTGGAAGCTTGACAATGAGCGGTCTCACTGCAGCGCAACACGCCCTCGTTGTGGTGGAACCTTCAGCCCTTGGCTTGCGCGGCATTGAGGCCGTTGCTGATTCGATTGATGCCGCCTGGGAAAAAAACAATCCCGAATTGGAGCTCACTGGCGTCATTGTGAATCGCGTGCCCGCAGTTTCTGCCGAAGCTGAAAGACAACTCGAGATCTTGACGCGCAACGTTGGTAGACGTGCTGTTTGGGAACCCTTTATCCCTCAGCGAGTCATTGTCAATGAAGCAGTGGGAGAACGGCGGGCCATTCACTCCATGGGGGCTCGAGGATCTGACGTCGCAGAAGTTTTTGACGCTCTATGGCGCAAACTGTGGCGCAAACTTCGAAGCTGATAATTCGAAAATAACTATGGATTAACGGAGCCCTCGGCCGCTATCAGCCTTAATCCGCCTCGACCATCAAAGGACAGCCCAGCGGTACCGCTCAAGAGGGACCGCAGTTGCTCGCCAACCAAATCGTTTCGCCAACCCCGAGCCAAACGAGCTTCCGGATCGTTTTTTAGAAACTGGACGATGTCAAAACGCGTGGCCAATAATGCGGTATCCACCTTGTTCAAGCGAGCAACCTCACTGATCCACGCCGACATCAAAGTAATTGCCGGACGTAAATGCCGCTCCACATCCTCCCCATCATTATTCGGTAGCTCCAGGGGAGTTACTTGTCCTCGCCGTACCGCATCAAGAATCTCCTGAGCAATGGCGCCCCGCGTGTGGCGCTCATCAACTCCTCGGGCTTGACCTAAATCGGCCACCGTTGTTGGCTCTCGTTGCGAAATACCTTGCAACGCGAGGTCAGGGAGGATCTGTCGGGGCGGCACATCGCTGGCCATGGCTCGACGCTCTCGCCACTCAGCCAACGACGCAAGCACGCCACGAGTACGCGGCTTCATGGTGCGCACATCTTTTTGGCGCATCCAGGCTTCAGTGGGGTCCGGAGGTCCTACTCGCTTCTCCCGCAGTTCTCGACACGCATCAAC
>JBJOFA010000026.1:0-9050 GCA_046049015.1 Actinomycetota bacterium
CCGACTGACGAGCCAGAGCTTTCATCATCGCCTGGTCGCCGTTCAACAACGCCTGAAGGAGCATCTGAGCAATCTCTTCGGGAGTGAGGTTTTCCATTCCACCTGATGAACCACGCCCGTCACCCTGGCGCATCTGCTCTTGCATTTCGCGCCACATTTCTTCCAACTCGTCTTCGGACCCCTCAACCAGTTTGTATTCAGGTCCGCGTAACGAGAAGTAGACCTCAAAAACAGTCTCAAAGGAACGCCAATGGTCACTGTTTTTCACCAAGGTGGCCGCCAGCGCATACTTGAATGCTTCGCGATCTTCGATTGGAATGTGCTGAACTGCCTCCATGGCGTCCAGATTTTCGGTCAATGAGACTGGTAATCCAGCATTGCGCAACTCTTGGACAAATCCTGAAAGCAGGTCCAGCACGGCAACACCAAACCGACGGCCATCAGGCCACGTCGACTGACAGCTCCTTGGCCGCCTTGGTGATATCGGACTGGTACTTCAATAAGACATGCAGGGTGTCTTTGGCGGTCTGAGCGTCGATGGAATCGATATTCAGCAACATCAAGGTGCGCGCCCAGTCCAAAGTTTCACTGACACTAGGAGCCTTTTTCAGATCAAGTTGCCGAATACTGCGCACAATGCGCGCTACTTGATCTGCCAAATTTTCACTAATTCCGGCCACCTTGGTGAGAACGATTTCCTTCTCGCGGTCCATAGCGGGATAGTCGACATGGAGGAACAAACAACGACGTTTGAGTGCCTCGGATAATTCTCGGGTGTTGTTTGAAGTGAGAAAGACCATCGGAATTTGGGTGGCGGTGATAGTTCCAAGTTCAGGAATCGACACCTGGTATTCCGACAAGATCTCCAAAAGCAGAGCCTCGGTTTCAACTTCAACGCGGTCCACTTCGTCAATGAGCAGAACCACCGGCTCTGAAGCGCTGATGGCCTCCAGAAGTGGTCGGGTCAAAAGGAATTCACGACTGAAGATGTCGTCGTGCACCTCGCTCCACGAATCGCTTTTTTTGTCAGCCTGGATTCGTAGAAGTTGCTTCTTATAGTTCCACTCATAGAGGGCCTTGGATTCATCCAAACCCTCGTAGCACTGCAAGCGAATGAGACGGGCCCCGAGCATGTCGGCCACGCTCTTGGCCAACTGGGTCTTACCGGTTCCAGCTGGGCCCTCGACCAGGACAGGCTTTGCTAGACGGTCGGCTAGGAAAACCACCCCGGCAATACCTTCATCGGCCAAATAATTCTGATCGCGCAGTCCATCGCGGACCTGTTGAACCGAGTTAAAACGGGGTTGCATGAATTTCACCCTACAAGTTGGCAGTGTCAGTGCCGAATTCCGGTTCCTTCAAATCCATCGGTGCCAGAGCTAATTCCATGGAGCGAAGGTCAACTGGCGACCCTGGACCCTATTACCCTCTAAGCAGTGTCCGACCCAGTATCCCTAGGTGAGGCGGCCCCTCTCGTGGCCGGCGAGTCGATCGCCCCTCGTCAACCCTTTTCGGACCCCGAGCGAAGCCTGCTGCGGTCGAACGCGGTTGTGGCGCTCGGTACCGGGCTTTCCCGTTTTACCGGAATGCTCAAAGTCATCGTCTTTGGCATTGTCATTGGTCAGACAGCTTTGGCCGATGCCTACGACGGAGCCAATAACTCTCCGAACGCGGTTTACGAACTGCTCCTGGGCGGAGTTCTCTCGGCGGCTTTAGTACCCATGTTTAGTCGACTTCTGGAAGACGACGATGAAGAAGCCGTGGAGTCGGTGGTCAGTACAGCCATCATTGCCCTGACCGTCATTACGGCAGTGGCAGTCTTTTTCGCTCCCTGGGTCTTTCGGGTCTTCTCTCTCAATCCAGCTGACGGAATCGATGTCAATGAATTCCGTACTGTTGGCACGGCTCTAACTCGCATCTTCCTTTTGCAAATTTTCTTCTACGGGGTTTCAGCTCTCCTCGGTTCACTTTTGAACGCCAAGAGACGATTCTTCGCCGCCGCCTGGTCGCCGGTCTTAGCCAACATCGTGGTCATTTGCACGCTGCTCTACGTCCCAATTTTGCTCAACCGGCCCAATGACTCAATCCCCCTGGCCGAAGTTCTCAATAGCCCATCATTTCGCTGGCTCCTTGGTCTTGGTGCCACGGGAGGAATCGCCCTTCAGGCTCTCGTTTTACTTCCAGCCATTCACCGTGCTGGTCTGAACTTTCGTTTTCGATTCAAACCTCGCCATCCAGCGGTCAAGCGACTGGTTGCCTTGTCGGGTTGGACTTTTGGCTACGTGATGGCCAATCAAATGACCGTGGTCGTCACAAAAAACCTGGCCGAACCAGGAAGTGGCGGACAAGATGCCATGGCTAAGGCCAGTACATTTTTTTACTTTCCCCACGGCCTTTTGGCCATGAGCATCGCCACAACTTTCATCCCCGAAATGGCGCGGGCCGTGGCCCGTCGAGATCGTGTGGCCTTTATTGAACGAACAGGTCTGGGTATACGACTCGTAGGACTGTTGACCTTTCCCGCGGCGTTTGGCTTTCTCGTGATGTCGAGACCCATTATCGGCGCGCTACTGCGATACGGACAGTTCAGCAATGAAGCGGCCGATACAACAGCCCGAGCATTGTCCGGCCTGGCCCTCGGGCTGGTGGGGTATTCGGTCTATCTCTTTACCTTGCGCGGATTCTTTGCCCATCAAGACACCAAGACTCCTTTCATCATTAACTGTCTTCAAAATGCCATCAATATTGTTTTGGCCTTTCCTCTGGCGCGCCAATTTGATGTGCTCGGCTTAGGCATCGCCTTTTCGATTTCCTATTTCATCGGTGCACTCGTAGCGCTGTTCGTACTGAGGACCAAAGAAGAGGACTTCCCCGTTCTTCCTATTCTCACTGCATTAGGCCGGATGCTATTAGCCTCGGCCATGATGGGTGCTGTGGTGTGGTTGAGCATCGCCGCTGTAGGAAGCGATGACGGTTTTGGTGCAATCTTCAAAGTTGCAGTTGGATCCATTGTTGGCATTGTTGTCTACGTCGGGGCACTGACTTTGTTGCGCGCCCCTGAAGTTCACGGTCTACGCCAATTGTGGAGTCGCCTCTCACGTACATCGGCGCCCTAAGACCGCCGGTTTCATCCGGTCCTCAATGGGCCAAAAGAACCAACGAGTCGCGATGGACCACGATGGTGGGAACTCCTTCTTCGAGTTGACGGGACTGGAGTCCCGCAGTTCGATCAACTTGAGAACTGGACATAGAAGTCAGACCCCGAGCGACCACAGCATTGGTCCCATCCAGAATTTCGACCGTGTCGCCACTTTCAAAATTTCCCTCGACCGTTCGTACACCTGCGGGCAATAACGACACTGTGCCCCGGCGAAGGGCGTCTCGTGCTCCATCATCAACCCAAATGCGGCCATTCACTTCCGAAGCAAAGGCCACCCACAGTTGTCGAGCTGATAGCTGACGATCCGCACCATGGAATGTGGTGCCCACGGTCGTCGTTGAATTCAACGCATCATTAACGACCTTCAAGAGAACTGAAGGTGTGAGAGCCTGAGCGATGACGGCTCGAATGCCTGACCATGAAGCGATACGAGCTGCTGACAATTTGGAGCTCATTCCGCCACTGCCACGGTTCGTGCCCGCTGATCCCGCCGAAACACTGA
Organism: Actinomycetota bacterium; assembly: GCA_046049015.1. Classification (GTDB taxonomy): domain Bacteria; phylum Actinomycetota; class Acidimicrobiia; order Acidimicrobiales; family Ilumatobacteraceae; genus Casp-actino8. The sequence goes on from JBJOFA010000026.1 coordinate 3,663, forward strand.
GCAACGGGTCACCGACAAAGACTTCGCTAATGAGTTCAGCGCTGGGATCGCGTCGGGGATCTGAGGTGTAGAGACCCTCGATATCAGTCAGGAGCACCAAAAGGTCAGCCTTGAGGAGATGAGAGAGCAACGCTGAAATGTGGTCGTTGTCTCCGAATCGAATTTCATCATTGGCGATGGCGTCATTTTCGTTGACCACCGGAACACACCCGAGATCCAGCAAGGTCTCCAAGGTTTCTCGGGCGTGTAAATACTGGGTTCGGTCTACGAAATCGTGGGGAACCAAGAGAACTTGTGCCGCCACCAAATCATGGCGAGAAAATTCGGCGTTGTAGACCTCCATGAGTCGGCTTTGACCCACAGCGGCCAAAGCCTGCAAAGTCTGAATATCAGATGGACGGTGATCTAACCCGAGAGCCGCCACACCGGCCGACACTGCACCAGAAGACACCAAGACCACGTCGTGACCCTGGAGGCGCAAGTTTGCTATCTGCTCGCACAAAGTAGCAATCACGGCGCGGTTGATGGCGCCCCGATCGTCTGTAAGCGACGAGGTTCCAACTTTGGCGATTATCTTCATGACTGGTTTCTCATGGCAGTTTCTTCATGCAAGGTCAATTGAACTGAACTTCTTGGGGCAATGTACCGATCAATTATCTGGGTGGTAGGCAAATGAGAACTCGCCAATCCAAACCACGTCACCGTCGGTCGCCCCAGCACGGGCCAAGAGGCGAGGTACGCCCAGTTTTTTGAGACGTTCATCGATGTAATTCAGAGCCTCGGGGGTGGTCACATCATTCAGGTGCACCGTTCGTTCCGCTTTTCGTCCATGCACCCGATACGACCCCTCGTCAATGCGCTCCACCCAGGAACCATCGGATTCTGGTTTGATAATGACCCGCGCTTGTTGAGTGACAATCTCTTGTCGGGCCTCATGAACTAAGGAAGCCAACATACCCACCAGTTCACGAACCCCTTGGCGGGTGACCGCCGAGATCATGGGACCGTTCCAATTTGCCACCATCTCTGGATCAGCACTGTCAGTCTTTGTTCCAACTACCACACGCGGCCGCTCCAGTAGATTTGGGTCATACGCCTGCAATTCACGTAGCAAAATTTCAACTTGCTCCGATGGCGATGTTTCGTCGACTGGAGCGAGATCTACGAGAACGCACAACACCCGAGCACGTTCCACGTGACGGAGGAACTGGTGTCCCAAGCCGCGCCCCTCAGCGGCCCCTTCGATTAGCCCAGGGATGTCGGCAACGATGAATTCGGTGACGTCATCGAGACGGACGACTCCAAGATTTGGTTCCAAGGTGGTGAAGGGATAGTCGGCAATTTTGGGTTTGGCTGCCGAGATGACGCTGATCAAAGTGCTTTTACCGGCATTTGGAAAGCCCACTAGGGCAACGTCGGCGATGAGTTTCAGTTCCATCTTGAGCCAACGTTCTTCTCCTCGCTCTCCCTGTTCGGCGAAACTTGGGGCTCGCCGGCGGTTAGCAAGAAATCGGGCGTTGCCCCGACCCCCACGACCACCGTGGGCTGCTAGCCATCGGTCACCGTGAGTTGTGAGGTCGGCCAGCATTTCACCGGTGTACATATCTCGCACCATGGTGCCTTCGGGAACTTTGACCTCGAGAGATTCACCCCGTTTACCGTGGAGGTCTTTGCCCTTACCATGAACCCCATTGCCGGCAATACGGTGCGGATGATCCCGAAAGGCCAACAGGGACGCCACATTGCGATCCGCTACGAGCCAAATATCGCCACCGCGTCCACCATCGCCTCCGTTAGGGCCGCCCATGGCCACGGGTCCCTCTCGACGAAAAGACACGCAGCCCGCTCCCCCGTCGCCGGCGCGCACGTTCAGTTGGCACTCGTCAACGAACTGGCTCACCGGTACTCCTTCAATCGCGTCTCAACACCGAATCAAACGGTATGAGAACCGCTTCTACGATACCCCCACCTTTCGCCACACCCCCGGCGTATTCTGGGGGTATATGGATATGCAAGAACGCGCCGAGCGCTGGGTTTCCACTATGAAAGGCACGTCCAGTGTTCCCGGAGTCACCGTCGCCCACGCCGACTCTTGGGCCGGACCAGGGCAAACCCGAACCATCAGTCGTCAGGAGCGAGAGGACCAAGAGGATCAGGCTCTTAGTCGCTTAGCAACTCGATCCCGGGGTGCCGGAGAGCGAGTTCATCCAGAAGAACCTGATGAATGGCGAACCTGTTTTGAACGCGACCGAGATCGAATTCTGCATTCTGCCGCCTTTCGTCGCCTCGCTGGCAAAACCCAAGTATTCATCTTCCCCGACGATCATCAACGAACTCGGCTGACGCACGCTCTTGAGGTGGCCCAAGTGGCCACGGCCATCGCTCGGCCACTGGGCCTGAACGTCACTTTGGCTGATGCCATTGCCCTTGGTCACGATTGTGGTCACGGTCCCGGCGGTCACGCCAGCGAAGACGCTCTCAGCCCCTTGATCGAGGGCGGATTTGATCATGCCGCCTGGGGAGCAGACGTCACCTTGACTCCGCTGAACTTGTGTCGAGAAACTTTGGACGGAATTCGAAACCATTCCTGGAGTCGCCCTGCTCCATCCACACCAGAAGGTGAAGTTGTCAGTTGGGCCGACCGAATTGCCTATGTGTGTCACGATTTTGAAGATGCGGTGAGCGCTGGCATTGTCACTCCAAATGAGCTGCCAGCAGCAGTGACGGGATTATGCGGACCCGAACGCTCAAGCCAACTCCAGGCTTTCATTGGGTCCATGATTCGAGCAGCCCACGAATCCGGACGGATTGGAATGGAATCAACCTATGCCGAGGCTTTGGCCTCTTTCCGGCAGTTCAACTACGAACGGGTCTACTTGCGCGACGCCAGCAAGAAGCAAGCATCTCAAGTCATCACCTTGCTACGCGCCCTAGTCGAGCACTACTTCAATCACCCCTACGCCATGCCCGAGGGTGCCCGCTTTGATGCCACGAGTACGGAAGCTCATCATGCTGCGGTGGCCTACGTTGCCGGAATGACTGATCGCTTTGCCTGTCGCCAAGCAGTATCCCTTTTGGGATGGTCTCCGGATCAACTACCAACCGGTGTCGACGTAGCAAACGTCTAGCGAAGTTGTTCTCGAAGGCGAGACGATGGGGTGATACTCAGGCTTGGTCGGCGGGCAGGACTTCGATGACTCGACGTCCTTTACGCTGACCGAACTGCACTGTGCCATCTACAAGGGCGAACAAGGTGTCATCTCCGCCTCGCCCGACGTTACGGCCGGGGTGAAAGGTGGTGCCGCGCTGGCGAATCAGAATGGTTCCTGCAGTGATTGAGGAACCGCCAAAAGCTTTGACTCCCAGACGCTGAGCGTTTGAGTCACGTCCGTTACGGGTTGAACCGCCACCTTTTGTCTTTGACATGACTCAGCCCTTCGCAATCGAGGTTATTTCAACAACATGATAATGCTGGCGGTGACCATAGCGACGGCGCTGATTGGTGCGGCGCTTGTAGGTGAATCCATTGATCTTCGGCCCTGTTGCTGAGCCAACGACCCGACCAGAAACCTTTGATCCGGACAACTGCGACGGCGTGGCCAGAACTGTTTCACCATCAACGACCAAAACCGGGGTGAAGTCCACGGCAGAGCCTTGTTCAACGCCCAGGAGTTCCACGTGGACCTGTTGGCCCTCGGAAACACGGACTTGCTTACCACCGGTTGCGATCACTGCGTACATAGCAACGGAGGACTCTACCTGGAGTTTTCCCTGAATACCAACGTAGAGAGACAACGAGATACCCCTCAGGTAAGCAGGTCGTGGTCGATCACCACGCCCCGACCCTGGCAGTCCGGGCACTGACGGGCATAACTCGTCAATAGCCCCTCTCCGATCCGCTTCCGGGTCATTTCCACCAAACCCAGTTCGGAAATCTCAAAGACCTGGGTCCGGGTCTTGTCCTGAGCCAAGGCGGTCTTGAAGGCATCGACGACCTTTTTCCGGTTCTCCTTGATCTCCATATCGATGAAGTCGATAACGATGATGCCGCCAATATCGCGCAGTCGAAGTTGACGGGCCACCTCTGCGGCGGCTTCCAGGTTGTTTTGGAAGACCGTCTGCTCCAGGTTGGACGTTCCAACGTTACGACCGGTATTGACGTCGACCACCGTGAGGGCCTCGGTGTGCTCGATGATCAGTGAACCACCCGAAGGAAGCCAAACTTTGCGATCCAAAGCTTTATGTAGCTGTTCGTGAACGTGGTACTTCTCAAAGATTGGAAGACCTTCATCTTCGGCATTGAAGTACTCGATTCGATCAGCTAATTCGGGATTAAAGGCACTCACATACGAGTGCACATCTTCGAATAACTGCCGGTCATCAATGATCACCCCGCGATAATCGGCATTGAACTCTTCACGAATCACTCGCACGGCAAGAGGTGGCTCTCGATACAAAAGAGTCGGTCCATTTGCTTTGGCCGCTTGAGCCTCGATCATGGACCATTGATCCAATAGGCGAGTCATATCGGCGTGCAGTTCTTCCTCTGTCGCTGTTTCGGCTGCCGTTCGCACAATGAGTCCATGTTCGGCCGGTTTTACTCGATCAAGAATGGATCGCAAACGCTTTCGCTCATCGTCAGGAAGGCGTTTAGAAATACCATAAGTCTTTGAATTCGGGATAAGAACCACAAAGCGTCCCGGAAGCGAGACTTCCTGGGTAAGACGCGCTCCTTTGACTCCAATGGGATTCTTGGTCACCTGACAAACGATCAGCTGTCTCCCTTTCAGGATCTGTTCGATGCGGGGTTGGCTGTCAACGATGTCCTCGGCGTCATATTGCACATCACCGCGATAGAGAACTGCGTTTTTCGGAGTTCCGATGTCGACAAAGGCAGCCTCCATTCCCGGCAATACGTTTTGAACTCGACCGACATAAATATTGCCGTGAATTTGACCCACATCATCAGCGAGATGACTGCAGTAATGCTCGATCAGGCTGCGGCCTTCCATGACCGCAACTTGTGTGAGATTGGATCGCACTTGCACACACATGAAATAGCGCCCGATAGGCCGACCGTTGCGCTCTCGACCGCGACGGCGCTCCACAACTTGAGTATCGCCACCAGATGACGGTGTTCGCCCGTCACCACGGCCGCCACGCTGCCCGGCCGCAAGGCTGGGGTCGCAATAGACAGGGAAGGGGGGCATTTTTTTCGTTGTCATTTGTTCGGCCACACGGCCCACGAGTGACAGCGGCTCCAGGGAGATGGCAGCGAGTGAAATGCCTGCTTTCTCATAGTCTGGTGCGGCTTTGGCAAAGGCGTTGACCCCGCGGATATCGATATAAAATGCGAGATCACTGGTTACAAGCTGATCGACCTGTCGC
>JBJOFA010000027.1:0-8990 GCA_046049015.1 Actinomycetota bacterium
GCCCTGGCGACCACAGTCATGCCCTTCATTCTCCGTGGAATCGCCCTTTTGGGGATCGACTCCGTCCAGACCCCAATGCCTCGCCGTATCGAAACGTGGAATCGTTTGGCCCGCGACCTTCGTCCCTCTGGTTTGGACTCAATTGGCCACGAAATCACCCTCAGCGGGTTAGATGCGGTACTCACCGCCATTTTGAAGGGCGAGGTTTCCGGGCGGTACGTCGTGGCACCCACCGCCTGAGGATCCCACTTCTCGCGGACCACAATCAAGGTCTCTGGATCGTTGCCTCGGACCGAAATCCCGGTACCGTTGGGCCAGAGAAACGAATGACTTCCTCAACTTCCACATCGACCGTCGTCGTTCCCGGATCCCATTTAATGGCTGGTCTCTTAGGAGCGCGGGACAGTTATCTGCGCCTGATAGAGGAGTCCTTCCCCGATGCCATCATTTCGGTGCGCGGAAACGAAGTCTCGATTTCGGGTCAATCAGCCGAAATAGCGGCTCGGCTTTTTGAAGAATTGGTTCGCCTGCTGCAGATCGGCGAGGACATCGATGAAGCGGTCATCAAACGCTGTATTGGCATGGTGCGGATCGATGAAAGCCCAAGTGCCGTTCTGACCGACGATATTTTGCGAACGTCCAAGGGCCGAACAATTAGGCCCAAGACTGCCGGTCAAAAGAGATATGTCGATGCCATTCGCGGCAATGTCGTCACTTTTGGTATCGGACCAGCAGGTACGGGCAAAAGTTGGCTCGCCGTCGCTTTGGCAGTTCAGGCCTTGCAATCAAAAGCGGTTCAGCGCATCATTCTCACGCGGCCGGCGGTGGAAGCTGGAGAGCGATTGGGCTTCCTGCCCGGAGACCTCATGGCCAAGATCGATCCCTATTTGCGGCCCCTCTACGACGCCTTGTACGACATGATGGACGGCGAAGGGGTGCAAAAACTGCATGAACGTCAGTCATTGGAAGTGGCGCCCTTGGCCTTCATGCGAGGCCGAACACTGAATAACAGTTTCATCATCTTGGACGAAGCTCAGAACACAACTCCAGAGCAAATGAAAATGTTTCTGACTCGTATTGGATTTGGATCCAAAGTGGTCATCACTGGTGATGTGACTCAGGTAGACGTAGCTGACGGCCGAAGCGGTTTGACGGGTCTCGAGAAGATTTTGACCGGCATTGACGGTCTGACATTCGTGCACCTGAATACCAGTGACGTGGTTCGCCACCGCATTGTCGGTGACATCGTGGCCGCCTATGAAAAGAACTCCCGTGGTTGACGGTCCACCTAGGTTTCGTCGTCGACCCAAAATTGGCGGCGATACCGAACCCGAAGTTTTTTGTGCTGACGAGCAAACAGTTGTCGAAGTTGATGTTGAACGCTGGCAACGACTGGCCGGGGCAGTCCTCGTGGACGAAGGAGTCCGCGGGGGAACCGAACTCAGCATCTTTTTTGTGACGTCGGCGGACATGGCCGACCTCAACGTTGAGCATATGAATGAGCCAGGTCCAACTGATGTACTCTCCTTTCCCATTGACGGGGGCGAGGTGCTTGAGGTCGTGAGTGGTCCAACCGGGGCAAGTCGTGGCCCGGATCGATCGCCTCCGGATCGCGGCGACTTACCCTTATTGCTGGGGGACGTCGTTATCTGCCCTGAAGTGGCCCAAGCCCAGGCTTCAACTCATGCAGGTACGTTGATCGATGAGATGGCTCTTTTGGTGGTGCACGGCGTCTTGCATATTTTGGGATGGGATCACGACACTCCTGAAAAAACCACGGTCATGCAAGATCGCGAACGCGCCCTACTTCAGAAATACCATTGGCATGGCGAGGCCCCTGTGGCATTTCGCCAGGAGGTGACATCGTGACGGGCATGAACACGTTCGCAACGACAACGTTGGCCGCAATCAGCGGTTCGGACTGGGCGGTGCTGGGTGTCATTTTTGTATTGCTCATCGTGTTGATCTTTTTGTCTCTGGCCGAGATGGGTTTGTCACGTATGACCAAACCCAAGGCCGCAGCCATGGCCGAGGGCGGAGCCCGTCAAGGCAAAGCATTGAAAGAGTTGGTTGGAGAACCCGAGAAGTGGGTGAACCCGCTTCTTCTCTCGGTCAATGTTTGTCAAACAGTGCAAGCAACTTTGACCGGCATTCTGGCCGCCCGCGCTTTTGGCGCCCTCGGTGTCGCTGTTGGTGTGGTGCTGAACGTGGTGCTCTTTTTCGTTCTCGCCGAAGCAGTACCGAAGACCTATGCCTTGCTCTATCCCGAAAGGGCCGCTCTCACTACCGCTCGAGGGACTCGGCTCCTAGTTTCGTTCCCTCCGTTGAAGTTGGTTTCTGGCTGGTTGATCAGCCTCACCAATGTCATTGTGCGCGGCAAGGGTCTGAAAAAGGGACCGTTCGTAAGTGAGCAAGAGCTCTTGGGCATTGTTGAGGCCGCTATGAACGACGAGGTCATTGAAGAAGAGGAACGTGACCTCATCGAATCAATTATCGAATTTGGCGACACGGTTGTTCGCGAAATCATGGTGCCATTGCCGGACATGGTTACTGTTCCTCACTCATCAACGCTGACCCAAGTAGTTGACGTGGCCATTGAGCATGGTTTCTCCCGTATTCCAGTTCTTGGCGATGACGATGATGTCAAGGGTGTGGCCTTCATCAAGGATCTGATTCGTCAAGAACGCGCCGGCAATGGAGCAGCTCCTATTGAAAAACACATGCGCGGGGTCGTAGTCATTCCGGAAAACAAACCAGTGAGTCGACTCATGCGGGAAATGCAGGAGAAGAAATATCATTTGGCGGTCGTTGCCGATGAATACGGCAGTATTGCTGGAATTGTCACGCTCGAGGATTGTCTTGAAGAGCTGGTTGGTGAAATTGTCGATGAGTACGACGCTGATCACAAATCAATAGAACATCTTCCTGACGGGCAGTACTTGGTCCATGGGTCAACCAGCGTGTCCGATGTGAACGACGAACTTGAATTGAACATTCCCGATGAGGAGTGGGACAGCATCGGTGGTTTCGTCTTTGGGACCTTGGAGCATGTGCCGGTCGTCGGCGAAAGCATTGAGCACGATGGGTGGCGATTCACCGTTGCTGCCGTCGAGGGAAGGCGTATTCGAACGGTGCGGATCAGTTTGAAAGAGTCAATGTCATCAGATGCAGTCGGTGATGAGATTGGAAATGGGATCTCAACTACGAATTGAGACGATTAAAAATGGCTGGCAGGTCGGGGTAGCGACCGGTATTTCCTCCGCCGTCCACTGAAAGAAATGCCGCGCTCATAAAGCCCGATTCGTCAGAGGCCAAAAAGGCCGCCACGTTGGCAATCTCGTCAGGAGTCGCATGGCGGCCAAGTGTGGAGTTGTCTTCAAACTCGTCGACCACATCGGGAATGGAGAAAAAACTGCTGGTGGCGTTGGTCTCCACAAGGCCGGGGGCAATGGTGTTGGCGCGAATACCACGGGCGCCAAATTCCATGGCCGCTACTTGAGTCAGCATGGCCACGCCAGCTTTGGCGGCGCAATAGGCGGCCATTCCTTTTGAGGGTTGAATGGCGTTCAGCGAGGCGATGGTAATGACCGACCCTCCGGAGCGAATGTGTTCACCGGTCTGTTTCAAGGTGATGAAGACGCCAGTCAGACAAAGATCAATGATGCGTCTCCATTCATCGAGTGGATGTTCGGTGATGAGGCCGTAAGTGCCTGCGCCAGCATTGGCCACCACGATGTCCAACCCACCGAAAGCTTCAACTGCTTGGGCGGTCAGAGCAGCGACATCAGACTCAACAGTGACATCGCAGCGACCAGTAGTGACTGCTGATCCGTATTCGGTGGCTAGGCGATCCAATCCGGCCTGATCGATATCTCCAGCGGCAACCTGAGCTCCTTCGGCGATGAAGCGAGCGGTAATTGAGCGCCCGATACCGGATGCGGCTCCGGTCACGAGAGCCACTTTGCCATCAAGTTTGCCTTTGTGTTCAGAAGCGTTCATCTGGTCACGTTACTGCTGGGTGTCATATCACAGCTGGGGATTTTTTAGTTCTAGTCCAAGTAATTGTTGACGAATTTCAGCCCGTCGGACCTTGCCTAATGCCGTGCGTTCAATTTGGGAGACCACGTGAAGTTGGCGCGGGGCACAATATGGAGCAAGAGAATCTTTGACGATGCCGCGAACCAAGTCCAACGTGAGATCGGCATTGGTGGTGACTAAGACCACGCTTTCTCCCCATTCCTCATCGGGAATTCCAACAACACAAAATTCGCTAGTGGGCAAAGCCGATGAGAGCACGGCTTCGATGGCGTCAGGCCAAATCTTCTGGCCCCCTGAGTTAATGACATCACCACGTCGGCCGGCAACTTGTAGCTGACCATCGGGTTGTAGGGAACCGAGATCGTTGGTGTGCAACCAACCTTGGGCATCAATTGACGTAGTGCCATCGCGATAAGTGCGCATGACCATAGGGCCACGCACCAAAATCTCATCATCGGCCGCAATTGAAATTTCGACACCGGGGAGAGGGAATCCGTCGTACACCACCCCAGAGCCGGTCTCGGTCAATCCATAGGTGGCCACAGTGTTGGCTGGGCGATCTGCTGGTGGTCGACCACCTCCTAGCAGGATTTGGCGAAATAGTCGCGCGTCTATCCGACGCAAGGCTGTGCTGACTAACGAGGTGAGGGTGCATTCGTGCGAAAGAGCAGTTACCCGTTCGGCATCAAAAGCCGGAAGTACCGTCACTGGGATACCGGTCAATAATGCTCGAGTAATCACGGACAGTCCGCCGATATGAGCTACCGGCAAACAGGCCAGCCAATGGTCAGTGGCATCTGCATCCAAAGCTTGAGAACTGGCTAGAGCCGATGCCTCAACGGCGTTATGGGTGAGAACAACTCCTTTAGGTTCACCAGTTGAACCACTCGTGGCCATGACAAGGGCATCGCCGGGCTCTACTGGCTGGGCATTGTCCAGAAGTTGGGAGCCCTGGTCATCGACGACTCGTTGGGGCCGCATACTTTCGATCAATTGCTTTTTGGCCCCATGAGGCAGGCGTTGATCAACGGGCAGTACGGCGTGTCCTTCATCCCAGATTCGTTGCAGTGTTTCAACAAATAGCGGTCCGCCGGCGAGGTCTAGGGCAATAAGGGACGGCACAGGAACAGGTTAGGGGTGTGGCGAATCAATCTCGATCAAGAAGTGCTTGATCAGTGGCGGGGGTCGATGGGGGTAGCAATTCCTAACTCTTCGTCAATCAAAGCGGCCACGCTGAGGCATTTCAGATCGTTGTATCGCCAAGCGCTGACTTGAACGCCGACGGGCAAGCCATCGGCAAGGCCGGCAGGCACCACAGCTGCTGGACTTCCAAAGAGATTGGCGAAGAGAACCGGTCGAAAAGTTTCAAAGACCTGAAGGGCTTGGGTCATGCCCTGAACGTCGAATCCGTGTTCAAAGGCTGGCATGGCCCACGTGGGACTCAGCATCACGTCGTAAGCGGTGAACCATTCAGACCATTTCTGCGCTAATTCGAAACGTTGCGCATACAAAAAGGCGACTCCAGCTTGATCGAGGGTCGGGAACGCTTCGCGACCGAATTCTAAAAAGCGGCGGCTGTCTTCACCCACAACTCCTTCGAGCAGCGGCATCATCACGGCCATCTCGGCGTTCATGACTGCGGACCACATCTCGATAGTTGATTCCACCTGTGGGGGGTGGGCGATCTCGACGATATGACCACTTTCAGCAAGCGTTGAAGCGGCTTTGGTGACAACGGCGGCAATGGCGGGGTCAGTGACCCCGCCGGGGAACTCGGCGCAGAGTGCGATACGAAGTGGTCGATCAGGAGCGACATCAACAAGGTTGGCTGATACCGAAAACGGATCACGCGGATGGGCCCCGCGCACGATGTCAAAGGCCAGTCGGACATCGCTGATCCGACGGGCCATGACTCCCTCGACCAGCATCATCTGACTGGCTGCGCCAAGAGCGGTCGGTGGAATATCGGTGGCCCAAGGGATAACTCCCATGGACGGTTTGATAGAGGAGATTCCACAGCAATGAGCCGGATTACGCAACGAACCTCCGATGTCGTTACCAAGTCCGAGCGGTGACATGCCGGAGGACAACGCCGATCCTTCTCCGCCGCTGCTGCCTCCGGTCGTGCGTTCGGGATGCCATGGATTGCGGGTGAGTCCGTGCAGTGAGGAATGAGTATGGACGCGTAAACCAAGATCGGGAAGATTGGTGCGCCCGATGGGAATACCCCCAGCGGCGCGTATTCGCTCAACAACTGGTGCATCTCGTTGAGCGATGGCCTCGGCTAAAAGCGGCACACCACTTGTTGTTGGCGTGCCGGCTACGTCGATGTTCTCTTTCACGGTAAAAGGGACCCCATGGAGTGATCCCAAGTCTTTGCGACCAGTGGCTAGGGCGCGGTCAGCGGCATCAGCTTGGATCAAGGCTGTTTCATCCAGTCGATGCACAATGGCGTTGAGGTGACCGTTCACTTCATCGATGCGGTCCAGATGGGCTTGCACAACTTGTCGACTAGTGACGTCACCCCGGCGAATGAGGGTCGCCAATTCGGCGGCCGTCTTGGTCCACAGAGCATCGGAATTCGATGTGTTGGTCGCAGAAGTTGTGTTCACGGTGAGGCGACTCCTTTGGTGTTTCGCAGACAAACCCTAATGGCGATGCCAGTCTGGTCGGGTCACATTGCAGACCCATAGCGTGATCGCCATTAGCGTGATCCCATGAATCGTTGGATCTTGGGAGCCCGGCCACGAACGCTGCCAGCAGCGGTGGTACCGGTGGCAGTGGGAACCGGGCTTGGTGTCGGTTTGGGTGATGCGCAGTGGTGGCGAGCCCTTTTGGCCCTGGGAGTCAGTCTGCTTCTTCAGGTTGGAGTGAATTATGCCAACGACTACAGCGACGGAATTCGAGGCACCGATGATGTTCGAGTGGGACCGACACGATTGGTAGCTAGTGGTTTGGCGCGTCCCGGCCAGGTCAAAAACGCGGCGTTGCTGAGTTTTGCTCTTGCCGCCGTACTGGGCCTCATCTTGGCCTTGGTGACGTCTTTGTGGATTCTGGTCATCGGTGTTGCGGCTCTCCTGGCTGGATGGTTCTACACCGGAGGAAGTCACCCGTACGGATATTTCGGACTTGGTGAGATCTTCGTCTTTATCTTTTTCGGTTTGGTGGCCACGACCGGTACGTCGTATGTAGTTCTCGAGCGGGTGCCGGTAATTTCTTGGGTGCTTGGTAGCGCGGTAGGAGCTTTGGCCTGCGCCTTATTGGTGATTAACAACCTTCGTGACATTCCGTCCGATACCGCAGTAGGTAAGAAAACGCTGGCGGTGCGGCTGGGCGACCATCGAACCCGAGGGCTGTATCAATGTCTCGTTATTGGGGGAGTGATCTTGGCTCTCTTGGGATCACTTTGGGAGCCGGGTTGTCTGTTTGTATTGCTTGCTACGCCATTGATGGTGAAGCCAATCAAGACAGTGCGTCAGGGGGCCAGTGGTCCGGCATTGATAGCGGTACTCGGCAACACCGGACAGTTGCAACTCATAGTGGGTGCATTGTTGACCGGAGGTTTGGTTTTCATCTGACTCGTCAGTAGTCGGTAATCCGTCGGCGGTTATCGTTGTGGCATGAGCTCATTGCCCCCTCCACCCCCGCTCGGAGATCTGCCCGCCAATTTTTACGGCAATCCGATCAATCACAAGCGGGCCATCGCTTCGCTGGTCTGCGGTCTCTTGGGGATTATCTTCTTACCAATAATTTTGGGATCTGTAGCCATAGTGCTCGGTGTTCAGGCTCGGCAAATCATTCGCTCGCAACCTTCAGTTTTCAAAGGAGAATCGATAGCGATGTCGGGCATCGTGTTGGGGATTCTCGGCATTGTGTTGTTTATTCTCATCGTGTCCGGAGTTGGCTGATCGAGAGTGCTGGTTAAGTGAGATGACGGCGTAGACCGGACTGCCGAACTACAGCGCATTAATGATTGCGCTCACTGCGCTTGGTTGTTCCAGGTGGGCGGTGTGGCCGGCTTCAGCAACGAGATGTAGTTTTGCGTTACTTCCAATAGCCGAGGTCATTTTTCGGGCGATCGCGGCGAACTTGTGGTCTTCTGCCCCAGCGATGACGGCAGTGGGCATTTTCAAGGTTGGAAGTTGTGGCCACAAGGGACGTTGCGTCCCGGTTCCGACATGGCGAAGACTGCGGGCCAACCCGGTGGCGGTGTTTCGATTGCGATCGGCAATATCCGTAGCGGTTTTCGGCAGGCGATCGAACATTGGATTGGCGAGCCAACGATTAATGAACTTTGCGACGCCATCTCGCTCAATACTGTCCGCTAACTCTTCGTCATCATGACGACGCTCCTCGCGTTCATGTTCGTCTTCGATTCCCGGCGTTGCCCCGATGAGGGCTAATGAACTTGTCAGTTGCGGATGTTGCAGGGCTACATGCAGAGCAACACGGCCGCCCATGGAATAACCGAGGTAGAAACCTCGGCCGCAAGTTGAAGCCACCAGATCGGCAGTTTCGTTCAAATTTGCATCGGCATGGTTTGATAGCCCATGACCGGGTAGGTCGACTCTGATGATGGTCCAATGAGGATCCAAAAATTCGATGAAGGGATCCCACGATCGATTGGTTTGAGTAAAGCCATGCAAAAGAATGAGCGGTGGACGGTCAGAATCTGGCCCGAGGGTCTCCCGACGCTCCGCGTATAAAGGACCTTCTAGAGGAGTCCACGGCTGCAGGCGGTGGCTGTCCACTGGTCACCCGTGACGTTCGATAACTCGTCGTAAAACGCGTTCAAAAGTCTCGGTGTCTTGCGCCCCGGGAATTGCCCATTGACCATCAAGGAGATAGGTCGGTACTCCGGTGATCCCATGTGACGCGGCCTCGACCAAATCTTGAGTGAACTCGTCTCGCCCTTCGTCGCTGGCCAAAAAGGCGAGAACCTCATCGGCGTT
>JBJOFA010000028.1:0-8964 GCA_046049015.1 Actinomycetota bacterium
GTCACAACGGGATGCAGCCCGGCAATGAGCGCTGATAATCCGGAGGGCAATCCAAGGTCTGCTGCGATGAAGACACCGGCCAGATACACCGCGTGCATACCAAGACCGCTGATTCCGGCCCAAAGGGCCTGTCCCGATGAGATACGTGGAGCTCCAGTGAAAATAGCCACCAGCCCAAGAATCAACGAGGCCGCCAACGTCCGTAAAAATAAAAACGTCATCGGTCCGGCATCTCGAGTTCCGTACCGAGCGATGATGAACCCGGTGCTCCACAGCAAAACAAAAATTACCGGAGCCACTGCAATGACGAACTGTGGGGACAACTTTGGCAGTCGCACGCGAAAAGGGCGGGCCGCCGTAGCGACCCGCCCCTTCCCACTTCCCAAGGGAAGGTTTGCCTCGATCAGGCGCCGCCCTCATTGAGGGTGACTTCAATCGGAGCAAATCCTTCGCCCTTGACGTCCACACCGAGAGCTTCGAGGATCGCCAAAGCGGCGGTCACGATCTCGTTGGTGTAAGCCTCAGCATCCGGAGCAGCGGTCAAAACCGTTGATCCTTCAAGGTTCTTGGTCTCCTGTGACAAGGTCGCAGTGCGCTCCCAAGCATCAGAGCTAATTACACCAGCACCACCGGGGGCGGGCCAGATGAGCTTGTTGACTTCATTCATCTGCCACAGCTGATGAGAAGCACCGAGCTTGGAGCCCTTGGCTACCACGATGTCGGCGCAAGCCTGGGTGTTGTCACGGCAATAAGCCCAACCTTGCAAAGACGCTGCCACGAAACGTGTTGCTGCATCCTTGTAAGCGGGGTCATTTGCCAAACGCTCACCCGAAGCCCAGATGGCGTCCTGCAACATGCCGACGCCCTCATCTTCGTAGCTGATGACGTTGAAATCATCAGCGGTGTAGAGCTCACCGGTGTCGGGGTTCACAGCTTCGAGAACCTGGGCGTACTCGTTGTACGTCATGGCCTCGGCGGCATCGATGTCACCGGCCAAAAGGGCGGCCATATCGAACTGCTGCTGAACCAAAGTGACGTCCGCAGCCGGATCAAGTCCAGCCTTGGTAAGAGCGGCGAAGATTTCAAACTCGTTGCCAAAGCCCCAGTTTCCAATCTTCTTGCCGGCAAAATCGGCAGGAGATGTGATTCCAGAATCCTTGAAGGACACCTGCAAGGTGCCCGAACGCTGGAAGACCTGAGCGATATTCACGATGTCAGCACCGGCTTCGCGACTGGCCAAAGCCTTGGGTACCCAAGACAAGGCGAAGTCCACCGCTCCGTCAGCGAGCTGCTGCTGAGGAACAATGTCCACACCGCCTTCGACAATGGATACATCGAGGCACTGAGCCTCGTAGAAGCCCTGGTCTTGAGCGGCGAAATAGCCAGCGAACTGGGCCTGGATAAACCACTGCAACTGCAACTTGACTGGAGTAACTTCCTCGCACTCGGTTGCCGGAGCTTCCGAACCGCTAGGAGCCTCTGAACTACTTGGCTCTGTCGAGGTGCTCTCTGAGTCGTCACCACCGCAAGCGGCGGCGGTCAGCGTGAGGGCCAAGGCCCCCGCCACTAACTTCCATCCTTTATTCCTTTTCATTATTTCTCCTCCCCTTGGGCTTGTGCCCGCGGCTATGTAGCACCACTGTAGGTCACCGACCTGCTTTGGCACGTTTGGCGCTACCACCCGGTGTGGCTGCGCCCTCCAGCAAGCTGGAGATCAAGTAAAACGCCAGACCCAAAAGACAGGCCGCCAAGACATAGGCCCAAGCCACGGCGTTTTTCGAAATAGCAATATTTCCGGTGATGCGACTCCCCAATCCATTTTGAGAGCCGCCGAAGTATTCACTAACAAAAGCGGTGATGACCGAGGCGGGGGCCGCTATGCGAAGTCCGGTGAAGAGATAGGGAATGGCATTTGGGATTCGCACCCGCCGCAAAATCTGAAAGTCGCTCGCCGCATACGACTTCATTAATTCGACATGAGTTGAACTCACCTGGGTGAGTCCTTTGGCCACGTTGACCAAAACAATGAAGTAGACCACGAGAGTGACCATGAAGCGCCGCGGTATTTCACTGGTAATCGAAAACATGTTGTTGAGAACTGCCACAAGGACAAAGATCGGAACAGCATTGAGAGCAATGGCTAAGGGAGTGACGAGTTCATTCAGAACTCGATAACGACTGAGTAGCAAACTCATCAAGGCCCCAAGAATTGTTCCCACGATCAATCCAGTCAAAGCATTCGAGCCCGACACTTTGGTTGCTCCCCAGATGAGGCTGAAATTGCTCACGAACATTTCCCAAATCGAAGATGGCGGTGCCAGAAAATAGGGCTTCAAATCAAACCCTTGAACCGCCGATTCCCACACAGCAATAAAGAGCAAACCAAAGATGAGTGGTGGCAGAACACCTGAGAAAATCGATGTCAGTCGACTTTTCATCGATCCTCGATCCCCCGGGCTTCAACCGCCGCCTCAATACCGCGAAGAGCAGAACGTACGGCACTGACACCCGAATAGAAGTCAGCGTTATCACGGGTGCTGTCGGTGCGCACACCAGAGATCCCAATATCGATGACTTCAGTAATGCGGCCCGGCCGCGGCGACATGACAACCACTCGATCGGATAAATAGACAGCCTCTGGAATGGAGTGAGTTACAAAGACCACGGTTGTCTTCGACGCCCGACATATGGAGAGCAACTCCCCCTGCATGTGTTCACGAGTCATCTCATCGAGCGCTCCAAATGGCTCATCCATCAGCAGAAGTGAAGGATGAACTGCTAGAGCTCGAGCGATAGCCACTCGCTGCTGCATGCCGCCAGATAACTGCCAGGGATAGTGATCGGCGAAATCTGCCAACTTCACTAACTCCAACATTTCCAAAGCACGATCTCGACGCTTCTTGGCGTCCCACCCCTTTAACTCCAACGGCAGCTCAATATTTTTGGCCACACTGCGCCACTCGAATAGTCCGGCCTGCTGAAAAGCCATGCCATAGTCCTGATCAAGTCGAGCCTGCTTGGCCGACTTGCCATTGACCACAAGATTTCCAGTTGTGGGCTCAATGAGGTTGGCGATCAGACGAAGGAGAGTTGATTTCCCGCACCCTGAAGGGCCGATCAATGAGACAAATTCTCCGGAGGCAATCGAAAGATCAATATCTAGTAGTGCATCAACTTGATCGACTGCACCGTGGTTGAAAACCTTGGTGAGACCTGCGATATCAACCGCACTCATGAATTGTCCTCCTTCGGACGGTTGCGCATGGCATAGAGATCACCCAGCGTTACAAAGCCAGACATGGTCAGTCCAAGAAGGGCTGCTCCAAATACTGCGGTAAATACTTTGGCTGGATCGCTGGTGGCTTCACGGGAGTACTCAATGATCAAGCGCCCAATCCCACCTTTCAGACCAGTGGAAATCTCAGCCACAACCACCCCAATGACTGCCGAAGAAGCCGCCAGCTTCATAGCGGGAACGATGAAAGGCACTGCCGCAGGAAAACGAAGCTTGCGAAGGGTTTGCCACCACGAAGCGGCGTAACTCTCCATGAGTTCCACTGCTGCCATCGGGGCTGACTTGAGACCGCGCAACGTTCCAACGGCCACGGGGAAAAAGGCCAAGAAGGCTCCGAGGACCGACGCCGACAGCCAGCGGGGCCATACCCAACCAAAGAGTTCCAATTTGCCTCCCCAGGAAACAACCAACGGGGCCAAGGCAATGAGCGGCACTGTTTGCGAAACGACGAGATACGGCAAGATCCCTCGTTCTAAGAGCCGGAACCGAGACATGACTATGGCCAGGCCGAGTCCGAATATTGAACCAATGACAAGTCCGACCAACGCCAGCCGAAAAGAAAACCAAGCCCCGGCCAAAACCACCGACCAGATTCGTCTATCAGAGGATCGAATTTCCGGACGTCCGTAGCGGCTCAGCATGTCCCAGATGTGGGGCATGGCTTGGTCATTCGAACGTGGGAGCAAGTTCCACCCGAAAATTTTTCCACCGGCTTCGGGTCCCACCACTTTGTAGAACTCCCACAGGGCCGCCACGACGAACAAGGAAAAGACAAACATCGCCGCCCGTCGTAGCCGACGGCCAACAGTTCTACGCATTTTCGAATTCGAACCATCGCTCAAAGACGACATCGACACGCCAACAATCCCCTCACCGGGTATCGCTCCACTGGGCATCGACGAACTGCGCATCAACTTTTCGCCAGGGCCTGATCCGCTAAAGCTGGAATGATCTTTTCCCCGTAGGCCTGGAGAGTTTCATCTTTGGCATCGTGCTGTAGGTACACCGAGAACTGGTCGACACCGAGTTTCTTCAGTTCGTTCAATCGAGCGAGGTGTGTCTCAATCGGGCCAACGATGCAAAAGCGATCGACGATTTCATCGGGAACGAATGAAGTGTGGCTGTTGCCGGCCTTGCCGTGTTCGTTGTAGTCATAGCCCTTTCGACCCTTGATGTATTCCGTGAGAGCCTTGGGTACTGGACTCTGATCGCCGTAGCGCTCCACGATGTCGGCCACGTGATTGCCGACCATGCCACCAAACCAGCGGCATTGTTCGCGGCCATGAGCAAGACCCGCTTCAGTTCCATCAGTGACGTAGGCCGGAGCTGCTACACAGATGGTGACATCATCAGGATTTCTTCCTGCAGCTTCGGCTGCGGAGCGGACAGCTTTGATAGTCCATTCAGCAATGCTGATATCAGCTAATTGCAAAATGAATCCATCTCCCACCTCACCGGTCAAGGCCAAAGCCTTTGGACCGTACGCGGCAACCCAAACTTCCGATCGTGACTTGGTAGCCCAAGGGAATCGAATATTTGAAGAGTTGTACTCCACTGAGCGGCCATTGGCTAGTTCTCGAATGACGTGAATGCTTTCGCGCAAGGTAGCCAAGGTCGTGGGTTTGCCATTGGTCACCCTTACTGCTGAGTCACCGCGTCCAATTCCGATCACGGTGCGATTTCCAAACATTTCATTCAGCGTGGCGAACAGACTCGCCGTCACGGTCCAATCTCTGGTGGCGGGGTTGGTCACCATCGGCCCCACAATGACATTGCGGGTCTCTGAAAGAATTTGCGTAAATATCGGAAACGGCTCCTGCCACAGAATGTGACTATCAAAAGCCCAAACGTGGGTGAAACCGTAGGTTTCAGCCCGCTTTGCTAGATCGACCACCCGAGCACTGGGTGGAGTGGTTTGAAGTACGACACCGATATCCATGGGTCACCGATTCTGTGGGAAGCCGAGATCGACTTTGCTAGTACGAGGATCAGGCCAACGAGAGGTCACGACCTTGCTTCGGGTGTAGAACTGAACACCGTCCGGACCATACATGTGCAGATCACCGAACAAACTGGCTTTCCAACCACCAAAGGAGTAATAGGAAACCGGAACTGGAATCGGCACATTGATGCCAACCATTCCGACGTTCACATCGAACTGGAATTGTCGAGCAACTCCGCCATCACGGGTGAAGATGGCAGTTCCATTGCCGAATTGATTGTCATTGATCATCTTCAAGCCCTCTTCGTAAGAACCAACTCGAACCACGGTGAGAACTGGACCAAAAATCTCTTCGTCGTAACAACGCATACCGGGTTTGGCATGGTCGATGAGGCTGGGCTTCAAGAAGAAACCTCCGCTCGGTGCGCCATCGCGACCGTCAACCACCAGAGTTGCTCCCTCGCCGGGGGCACTTTCGAGATATCCGGCAACTTTGTCCCGATGTTCAGCGGTGATCAGCGGACCCATTTCGCTGGCCGAATCAGAACCTGGCCCCACGATGACATTGGGAATTCGATCGCGAACCTTGGACACCAACTCATCGGCAATGCTGTCCACGGCAAGAACTGCCGAGATCGCCATACAACGCTCGCCAGCAGATCCAAATGCCGCGCTCACCAAAGCGTCAGCGGCCATATCCAAATCGGCATCGGGCAAAACCAGCATGTGGTTCTTCGCTCCACCTAGGGCCTGCACCCGCTTGCCGTTTCTGGTTCCCGTTTCGTAGATATAGCGAGCGATAGGGGTTGAACCGACAAAACTCACGGCTGCTATGTCGGGATGTTCAAGCAGGCGGTCAACGGCAACTTTGTCACCGTGGACCACGTTAAACACTCCATCGGGAAGGCCGGCCTGCTTGAGCAATTCGGCAATGAACATCGACGCCGATGGATCCTTCTCTGATGGCTTGAGCACAAAAGTGTTGCCACAGGCGATGGCATTGGCAAACATCCACATTGGCACCATGGCCGGAAAGTTGAACGGCGTAATACCAGCTACCACTCCCAGTGGCTGACGAATGTTGTAGACATCGACTCCAGCCGAAGCCTGTTCGGAATATCCACCCTTCATCAGGTTCGGGATACCACAGGCGAATTCAATGTTTTCTAGGCCTCGAGCAACTTCACCGAGAGCATCAGAGGTGACTTTGCCGTGCTCTTTAGTCAAAAGAGCGGCGATCTCCTTGCGGTTGGCGGCCACGAGTTCGCGCATGTGGAACATGACCTCGGCACGACGGGACAGGTTGGTGGCCCGCCATTCCGGAAGGGCCTGAAGGGCGGTGGCAACGGCCTTGTCGATCTCGGATACATCCGCGAATCCCACCCGGCCCTGTACTTGTCCGGTGGCGGGATCGAAAATATCTCCCTCGCGACCAGATTTGCTGACCACAGTGTGGCCGTCAATCCAATGATCAATGCGATACATGAATACTCCTCTGTTCAAAAACTTCTTGTAACGATTCGTTCTGTCCGCAGGGACTCGTGCGAGACAATGAAAAATAGATCCAGTGCTATCGACTTAAACCAGATACTGCGACAAGCCTCGCTTGATGTACTGACCGTGACCTTTTCGCCCCACGTACTGATCATTTTCCATGATCACAGTTCCACGCGACAGAACGGTGTCCACCTTGCCGTCGATGACCCAACCCTCCCAGGCTGAGTGGTCCATGTTCATGTGGTGCTTATCGTTGATGCCGATCTTGGTCTTGGTGTTGGGATCCCACACCACAACATCGGCGTCGCTTCCGGGGGCAACAATGCCCTTTTTCGGATACATGCCAAACATTCGCGCCGGAGTGGTACAACAAGTCTCCACCCACCGCTCCAAACTCAATTCACCAGCCACAACACCTTGATAGATGAGTTCCATACGGTGCTCGACGCCGCCGATGCCGTTTGGAATCTTTGAAAAGTCACCTAAGCCCAACTCTTTTTGATCCTTCATACAGAACGGGCAATGGTCGGTACTGACCACGGCAAGCTCGTTCATTCGCAGCCCTTTCCAAAGGTCACCCTGGTGGCCGTGACCCATTTGACCGATGTAGTGCGGGTCATTGTCCCGGGAACGAACTGGTGTGCTGCATACCCACTTGGCGCCTTCGAATCCGGGCTGGCCGAGGGTTTCCTCGAGGGTCAAATAGAGATACTGCGGGCAAGTCTCTGCAAACACATTGCGTCCATTGTGCCGAGCAGCGGCAACTTCATTGAGGGCGTCACCAGCTGACATGTGCACGATGTACAAAGGAACGTTCCCGGCCACATGGGAAAGAACAATGGCTCGATGCGTGGCTTCGGCCTCTAAGGGCGAAGGCCGGGTGTAAGAGTGGTAACGCGGGTCGGTTTCGTTACGGGCAAGTGCTTGTTGTACCAAGACGTCGATGGCAATGCCATTTTCGGCATGCATCATGATCATCGCCCCGCACTCAGCCGCCGTCTGCATCGCTCGTAAAATCTGGCCGTCGTCGCTATAGAAAACTCCCGGATAGGC
The DNA here is from genome assembly GCA_046049015.1 of Actinomycetota bacterium. Lineage (GTDB taxonomy): Bacteria > Actinomycetota > Acidimicrobiia > Acidimicrobiales > Ilumatobacteraceae > Casp-actino8. The sequence continues at coordinate 7,788 of JBJOFA010000028.1, forward strand.
CATGAAGAGTTTGAAGCTTGAGATGCCCTCGTGCTCTGTGAGGTACTTCATATCTTTTAATGACTGATCATCAACGCCACCGATGATCTGGTGGAAGGCGTAGTCAATGGCGCACTCACCCGATGCCTTGCGGTGCCATTCGGCCAAGCCCTCATGAACATTTTCTCCGTATCGCTGAACGGCCATGTCAACAATGGTGGTCACTCCGCCCCAAGCCGCAGCGCGAGAACCAGTTTCAAAAGTGTCTGAGGCAAAGGTTCCACCAAATGGCAATTCCATATGGGTGTGGACATCAACGCCTCCGGGAATCACATATTTTCCGGCAGCATCAATGACCCGATCGCATCCCGCTTCAGAGGTTTCAAACCAACCAGGGGTACCAACTGCAGAGATGGTTTCGCCATCGATGAGAACGTCGTTGGCAACAACTCCGGTCGGCGAGATGACCTTGCCGTTCTTGATCAATATTTTGGCCATGATGCTTTTCTCCTCGACATTCTCTTTCCGATAATCACCCTGAATGATGAACTAACAAACCCTTACCGTGACAGGCCCTGTCTATCTCTTGAGCCCCAACTCAATCCTGTACCAATTCATCGTAGGCGTCTGGTCGGCGGTCACGGTAGAACGCCCAACGATCCCGTACTTCAAGCAGTTTCTTCATATCGAGATCTCGAATGATGAGTTCTGGCTTGTAGGCATCTCCAGGTTCGCCGACGAATTTTCCTTCCGGGTCTACGAAATAACTCTGACCATAGAAGTCGTTCTCACCGAGGGGCTCAATACCGACTCGGTTGATGGCCCCGACATAGTAGATATTCGCCACGGCGGCAGCAGGCTGTTCGACGCGCCAGATGTACTCACTGAGTCCCCGATGGGTGGCCGAAGGATTAAAAACGATGTGAGCGCCGTTCAAACCCAGTGCTCGCCAACCTTCCGGGAAGTGGCGGTCGTAGCAGATATAAACGCCGACCTTGCCGACTGCGGTGTCAAAGACCGGGTATCCACCGTTGCCCGGTTTGAAATAAAACTTTTCCCAAAAACCCTTGGTCTGAGGAATGTGCTGTTTGCGATATTTACCCAAATACGTTCCATCAGCGTCAATTACTGCCGCAGTGTTGTAGTAGATCCCAGGCTGAACGATTTCATACATGGGCAGAACCAAAACCATGCCCGC
>JBJOFA010000029.1:0-8751 GCA_046049015.1 Actinomycetota bacterium
GTTACCGCTGAATGTTCACTCACTTTGCCCACCACTTGGTCGACTGCGATACCAAATTTTTCTAAGTATTTCGCTGTTCCAGTGGTGGCAGCAATACCGAACCCCAACTGGGCCAATCGTTTTGCTACCACAATGCCCGCAGGCTTATCACTATCGGCCAAAGATAAGAACACAGTTCCCTCGCGGGGCAGAACCGTACCGGCCGCGAGTTCGGCTTTGTAGAAAGCCCTGCCGAAACTGGTGTCGATTCCCATCACCTCGCCAGTTGAACGCATTTCCGGTCCCAAAGCCGGATCAACTTCAGGAAAACGGCTAAACGGAAGTACAGCTTCTTTCACGGCCACCATCGGTCGCCGCTCCGATTGATTGACCGATTTCCCCGACGTGGTCGCCGAGAGGGCGTCATTCGGAGTAACCGACATGATCGAGGGAACCAAAAGGCCTTCGATGCGCAGTTCAGCCAGTGATGCTCCCAACATCACTCGGGTGGCGACTTTGGCCAAGGGCACGCCAGTCGCCTTGGCCACAAAAGGAACGGTGCGGCTAGCCCGAGGGTTGGCCTCAATGACATACACCGTGGTTCCAGCAACGGCGAATTGCACATTAATCAAACCGCGCACGTCGAGGGCGTTGGCAATGGCGGTCGTATAGGCCTCAATAATTTCCACTACCCAAGACGAAAGCGTTTGAGGAGGAATGGCGCATGCCGAGTCGCCCGAGTGAATGCCAGCCTCTTCAACGTGCTCCATGATTCCGCCAATGAGCACCTCGCCACAGTGATCTCGAATGGCATCCACATCAACTTCTTTGGCATCTTCTAGGAATCGGTCGATCAGGACAGGGCGCTCAGCCGATAGTCCTCCTTCGCGGCCTAATGAACCATTGCCGATCAGTTCAGCCATAGCCCGAGCCAGATGATCGCGATCGTGGACGATCTGCAAGGCCCGACCGCCAAGTACGTAACTGGGTCGAACCAAAACTGGGAAGCCCACTTCATCGACAATGGACTGAGCCTCTTCCAATGACGTCGCCGTTCCACCGGGGGGTTGGGGAATATCTAGTTGATGGCACAACTCATTCCATTTTTCCCGATCCTCAGCAAGGTCAATAGAAGATGGGGACGTACCTGCTATCAACTCAGCAGGAATCAGCCCTGACAATTTCAACGGAGTTTGTCCTCCCAAAGAGACAATGACTTTTGGAGATCGACCGGAGGCCGCCGCAGTTTCAACGGCGATGACGTTGAGAACATCTTCCTGCGTTAATGGTTCAAAGTACAAACGATCGGAAGTGTCGTAGTCGGTTGAAACAGTTTCAGGATTGCAGTTCACCATGACAGTTTCAAAGCCGGCCTCCCGTAAGGCGAATGAGGCATGGACACAGCAATAGTCAAATTCGATTCCCTGACCGATTCGATTCGGACCCGAGCCAAGAATTAAAACGCGCTGACGCTCCGAGGCCACCACTTCGCACTCATCTTCATAGGTTGAGTAGTAATACGGGGTCTCGGCGGCAAATTCAGCCCCACAAGTATCAACCGTCTTATACGTCGGTAGAACTCCGGCTGCTTCGCGAACACGGCGAACAAGGCTTTCCTCGACACTCCATAAATACGCCAGCTGACCATCGCTGAATCCCAATTGCTTGGCCCGTCGCCAATCGCGGGTTGATAACGATGACAAGTCGCTCTCCTCAAGATGCGACCGTTCTTCTAGAATCAATGACATCTGGTCCAAGAACCAGGGATCAACGGCGCAGGCCTGATGAATGGCTTCAATGGTCTCGCCCCGTCGGAGCAATTCGCCAATTATAAAAATGCGGTCCGGGGTTGGGATTCCTACCGCGATCAAAAGTTCATCAGTTGACGGCGACCGCATATGAATCTCTGCGGCATCACAGTTCAAACCCAGTCGACCCTGCTCGAGCGACCTCAAGGCTTTTTGCAAACTTTCCGGGAAGGTGCGGCCAATAGCCATCACTTCTCCCACGCTTTGCATTTGCGTTCCCAAAATTCCACTCGTCCCCGGCAATTTTTCAAAGGCCCAGCGAGGGATTTTGGTGACGACGTAGTCAATAGTCGGCTCGAAACTGGCTGGTGTCTTTTTCGTAATGTCGTTAGGAATTTCATCCAGGGTGTACCCAACGGCCAATTTGGCGGCAATTTTGGCAATGGGAAACCCTGTGGCCTTTGATGCCAAAGCACTCGAGCGGGACACGCGCGGGTTCATTTCGATCACTACCTGTTCGCCGGTTGCCGGATTCACAGCAAACTGCACGTTCGATCCGCCGGTCTCGACGCCGACTCGACGGATACAGGCAATGGCCGCGTCTCTCATCTGTTGATACTCGACATCGCTCAGCGTTTGCGCCGGCGCCACAGTGATGGAGTCACCAGTATGAACGCCCATCGGATCAAAATTTTCGATCGAACAGATAATGACGCAGTTGTCAGCACGATCGCGCATGACTTCGAGTTCGTATTCCTTCCAACCAGCGATGCTCTTTTCAATCAGAATCTCGCTGATCGGACTGGCGTCAAGACCAGCGGATGCCAAACGCGTGAATTCCTCTAACGTGTGGGCAATACCAGTACCTCGACCACCAAGGATGTAGGCCGGACGAATAATCGCCGGCAGTCCAATCGTGCCGATCACCTCAGTTGCTTCAGTCATGGAGTGAGCAATGCCACTCTCAGGAACCTGTAGCCCAATTTCAATCATGGCTTTTTTGAATTTGTCGCGGTCTTCGGCGGTAGCAATCGATTCGGCATTAGCTCCAATGAGTTCGGGGGTTCCCGGTACTCCGACAAGTCCTTTGCCATGCAACTCCATAGCTAGGTTGAGACCGGTTTGCCCCCCAAGAGTCGGCAGAACCGCATCAGGTTTTTCCCTTTCAATGATGCGTGCTAGGACTTCCCAAGTCAGCGGCTCGATATAGGTCCGATGAGCAAAGTCCGGATCCGTCATGATGGTGGCTGGATTCGAGTTGGCCAAGATGACTCGGTAACCCTCGTCCTTCAGAACCCGACAAGCCTGGGTTCCCGAATAGTCGAATTCACAGGCTTGACCAATAACGATGGGGCCAGATCCAATGATCAGGATTGATGAAAGGTCATTACGTCTGGGCATTTCAGAACTTCCCCTTGGTCATTAGGGAAGCAAACTCGTCAAAGAGATACCGACTGTCATGGGGACCCGGTCCCGCCTCGGGGTGGTATTGCACACTGAAAGCCCGCATCTTGAGAACTCTCATACCTTCATTAGTTCCGTCATTGAGATTGCGGTGAGTGACTCTGACTCGACGGCCAAGAGTGGATTCATCAACACAGAAATTGTGATTTTGACTGGTTATTTCAACTTTGCCCGACTCCTCGTGGCGAACCGGGTGATTGCCGCCGTGATGTCCGAAAGGGAGTTTGTAAGTCGATGCTCCAAGAGCCCGGCTGAGAAGTTGATGACCAAGACATATTCCGAACATCGGCACTTCTCCCAAAAGATTGCCAATGGTTTCAACGGCATAGGGCACGGAGGCAGGATCACCTGGACCGTTCGAGAGAAAAACACCATCCGGTCGACGAGCCAAGACGTCGGCCGCCGAGGTGTTAGCTGGAACGATTTCGACCGTGGCCATTTTTGACAAACAACGCACGATGGTCTCTTTCATCCCGAAATCGAAAGCCACAACGCGCAGAGGCGACAACGATGTGGCCGTGACAGTACGCGGCTCTGGTTCAGTTACCTGGGCGACAAGATCGACACCGTCGGTGCCCGCTTCCCTGCGGACTACCGCCAAGAGATTTTCAATGGGAGCCGTTCCGAAAGCTCCCGCCATGGCCCCTGTTTCGCGCAGCACTCGAGTCAAACGTCTGGTGTCGATACCGGCGATACCCGACACGCCGTGATGATCCAAGTACTCCCCCAAGCCCGATTGCGATCGATGATTACTGGCACGTCGAGCTAAATCCCGCACGATGACACCTCGGCAATGCGGGCGTCGAGACTCATTATCGGCATTTGTTGTTCCGTAATTACCGATGTGGGGGTAGGTGAAAGTGACAATCTGTCCGGCATAACTCGGGTCCGAAATGACTTCCTGATAGCCCGTGAGAACGGTATTGAAAACCACCTCTCCTGACGAAATACCGCCCGGAACCTGACGTCCAATGGCCTCACCGTGAAACACACTGCCATCGGCGAGAACCAAGGTCGCTTCTTGCGGTCGGCGAACCGGAATGGATGCGCCGCTACTGGGACCGGCCATTACAGGACTCCTTCGTATGAGAATATTGCATAATTATGTACATCATAGCATACTTATTAATCTTTAGACCTTGTAGGCCCGGTGGCTTCGCTATCAATGACCACGGCACGTCCGTTGAAAATCGTGTGGCGCACTTTGCCCCGTACCTGGCGCCCGTCATAGGGCGTATTTCGACTTTTACTGGCGAGCTCAAATCGCGACACCTTCCAGGTTTCATCGGGATCAAAGACCACCAAATTGGCGGGCTCTCCGACGGCGACTGGTCGACCATGTCGATCACTGACTCCCGCAATGCGCGCCGGCTTCCAACTCAGCGACGCCACAATATTGCCAAGAGGCATGTCCAGTTCGGTGATGGCGAGGGCTAAGGCTGTTTCAAGTCCCAACATCCCCGGAGGCGCCTGATCCAAAGGTTGCTCCTTCAAATAATCAGCGTGAGGGGCATGATCGGTAGCAATGGCATCGATCGTTCCGTCACGAAGTCCCTGTTTCAAAGCCGCGATGTCGGCCGGGGTGCGTAGCGGCGGATTCACCTTGAAGGTTGGATCAAAGCCCGCCAGCATTTCATCGGTCAAGGTGAAGTGATGTGGAGCCGCCTCGGCGGTGACCGCCAGTCCATCAGCTTTTGCCGCTCGAACCAGTGCAACACTGCCCGCCGTTGAAAGATGCAATAGATGAAGGCGTCCTCCGGTCAATCGCAACAATTCAATATCACGATGAACCATCAACTCCTCGGCCACCGCCGGCCATCCAGGCAATCCAAGACGTGAACAACATGCACCCTCATGCATCACTGCGCCATTTGTGAGGCTGCTGACTTCACAATGTTGCGCGAGGGTGATACCGAGATCTGAGGCGTATTCCAAAGCCCGACGCATCAGCATGGGATTTTGCACCCCATTACCGTCATCAGTGAAAAGCGTGACGCCCGCGGCCTGTAAGTCGGCAAACGGAACCAACTGTTCGCCCGCTCGGCCAACGGTAATACACCCGGCGGGAATCACTTCACACCAACCCGCCCTTCGACCCTGTTGGCGAACAAACTCAATAACTGACGACGAATCTTGGGCCGGGTCAGTGTTGGGCATGGCAACTACTGCTCCAAAACCACCGAGAGCGGCAGCCCTTGTCCCACTCTCAATGGTTTCTGATTCCTCTCGACCCGGTTCACGAAGATGCACATGGAGATCAACAAACGAAGGACTCACCACACAAGAGGTGGCATCCAATTCAATTTCCCCGCTGGGGCCCTGTCCGGCAGGATAAATAGCCACAATGACTCCACCGTCAATGGCAATGTCAGACCGCATGGCGGATGGCGATGTCAAAGACGGCTCATCGAGAATCAAGCCGTTACGAATCACAATCATGATTTCAACCCTTCACCCCGTCAGAACTGGGCATACCGTCATAACTAGTCATGTCATGAGCTCTGATGTCTGCTGCGTGCCCGACAGCAAATCAAAAAGCACTGCCATACGCACCGAGACGCCATTGGTCACTTGATTCGAAATAACGCTGCCCGGAACTTCATCGGGATCGACCATCATTTCGATACCGCGATTCATCGGACCGGGATGCATAACGAGGGCCCTTTCACTCAACCGGCGAACTCGTGGGGCAGTCAAAGCAAAACGACGGGAATACTCGGCCAGATCTGGTACTAGGGCCTCACCCATACGCTCCCGTTGCATTCGCAGGAAATAAACCACATCAGCCAAAGGCAATACTTCGTCAAGATCTGCAGATACCTCTACTGGCCACGTCGCCCAGTCCGGTGGTAACAAAGTTCGAGGGGCAACCAAAACCACCTGCGCTCCGAGGGCAGAAAAGGCTTCGATATTGCTCCGGGCTACTCGACTATGGCGAATGTCGCCGACGATCGCCACTCTCAGCCCCGCCAGACAATCAGGACTCGCTTGGCGTCCGGTCTTACCCAAAATGGTGAAACTATCGAGCAACGCTTGCGTTGGATGTTGATGCCAACCATCTCCGGCATTGATGACGCTGGCATCGGTCCATTCGCTCATCTGCCAGGGAACACCACTGGTGCGATGACGTACCACAAAGGCCGAAACCCCCAATGCGCTCACAGTTTCTACCGTGTCGCGCAGACTCTCACCTTTGCTCACACTTGATGACGACACATTGAAGGTCATGGTTTCGGCCGATAAGCGCCGAGCCGCAGTTTCAAAACTGATTCGAGTACGAGTGGAATCTTCAAAAAACAAACTCACCACATTGCGCCCCGTCAAAGCCGGGACTTTGGGTATGGGACGTTGATTGATGGCAGCCATGTGTTCAGCCAGGCGCAAAATGCGCACCATTCCATCCACTCCAAGTTCAGAAATACTCCGCAGATGTTTCACTTCGACTCCGACTTGGTCAGGGTCACTCCGTCGGGGTTCACCACCACATCCTCATCGCGGCTCGTAGGCAGATTTTTCCCTACGTAGTCAGGGCGAATAGGCAATTCACGATGTCCGCGATCTACGAGGACCGCCAACTGCACACTGGCCGGTCGGCCGTATTGATTCAAAGCGTCAAGAGCAGCACGCACCGTACGGCCCGTGAAAAGTACGTCATCAACTAAAACAACCTTGGAGCCAGTCAGGTCCACGGGTATTTCACTCGGGGTCATGGGATTAACCGGCCGAAGACCAATGTCGTCTCGAAACATAGAGACGTCCAAGTGACCAATTGCCACCTGCTCGGATTGGTCGATCAGTCGAATGGCTTCCAATAGCCGTTCGGCGATCCACACCCCACCGGTTTGTAATCCGATGATGACGATGTCGGCCAAACCACGATTTCGCTCACTGACTTCATGAGCTATCCGAGTAATAGCTCGACCAATATCTGCCTGGTTCAAAACCTGCGAGCTCTGGTGCGAATCGATCGAATTCACCAGTCGAGCCATTCCTCAACGCCGGCGGGCGGGAAACCGTGCTCAACAGCCTCAGAATCAGAGAACGCAGGGCTTCTCCGAGGCAATACAGTTTTGCTGAAATCCATATTTCCTCCGTTCGAGCCTCACGGGACTCGTTTGACGGTCGAGAGGACCATAGCACGATTATTTGGCCCCGACGCCTCAATGTTTACCGGGCGCGATACTTACCTGCCGCGATACTTACCGACAGTGAGACAAAACTGCTTGGAGATCCTCGGGAAGTGGAGTGCGAAAATCCATGGTCTCATGAGTCATTGGGTGTTGAAATACCAAACGTTCGGCATGAAGAAATGGTCGGTCCATTTTCATTGACGCTCGATAGCCGCCATAAGTGGAATCTCCAACAACTGCATGTCCAATGGCTTGAAGGTGAACGCGAATTTGGTGGGTCCGGCCAGTTTCAAGCTCCAGGGCCAACAGCGCAACTTCGGGCTCGGTAAACCGTTGCACTTCGGTATAAAGAGTCCTCGCTGACTTGCCCGAGGCGATAACCGCCATTCGCAATGGCGAACGCGGATCGCGTCCGATGGGAGCATCGATGGTCCCTTGTGGGGCATCAAGATGGCCCCACACCAAAGCCGTGTAATGACGGTGCACTTCGCGAGCTGCCAACATCTCCACTAAAGCTTGATATGACTCCTGACGTCGCGCCACAATCAACAAGCCGCTAGTTCCACTATCAAGACGATGCACTATGCCCGGCCGATGGGGCTCGCCCACACTTGATATCTCCGCGTAACGAGCCAAGAGACCGTTCACCAACGTTCCGTCGGGTCGACCTGCGCCGGGATGCACCACTAATCCTGCTGGCTTATTAACCACGATCAGCCATTCATCTTCGTGAACTACGTCGAACTTCACCCCGGAGTCACCTTGGGGCAACTCCTCATGCGGAATTCGACTTTCATCAACGGTGACTATCTGACCCACACGAAGTCGCGTCTTTCCGGTAGAGGCAATTTCACCGTCTACAGTGACACCGGCATTGGCAATGAGGGAAACAGCAACCGAGCGGCTGATCTCGGCCATGAGACAGACAACTCGATCCAGACGTTCGCCGGCTAGGGCTTCGGGGATCTCTTCATTGAGGATGCCGCTCAAGGCTTCAACCAAACTCTCGTCAATGGAGCCTGCAAGACGTTCATGCTGGTGACGCTGACATTCGCAGATAACTGATTATCAGGAGTGCACCGCCGACGTTGATGCAGATATCAGCAAAATTGAAAATTGGAAACCATTGGAAATCAATGAAGTCCACGACGCGACCACGCAACCAGGCTTCTTCACGGAACAGTCGGTCAATGAGATTGCCCAATGCACCGCCAACAATTAATCCGACCGCCACCATGGCCAACTTGCTATCGGTACGACGTAAAGTGAGGACGAAACCCACAATGATGACCGTTGCAGCCACTGCAATCACTGGACCCCAGCCTTGAGCTCGACCAAATGCCATACCACCGTTGAATGAAAGGTTCCATTGCAGGGTCCAAATCACGTGGTCGATATGTCCATCACTGAGATGCGATAACGCCCAGCGC
>JBJOFA010000030.1:0-8531 GCA_046049015.1 Actinomycetota bacterium
AGGGGGCATCGTTAATCGCCACACCGGGGTGTTACGTCACCGCCGCCACGTTGGCCCTTGCTCCGTTAGTACGCGCTGGCGTCATTGCAACCCAAGGTGTCATTGTTGACGCCGCTAGCGGTGTGTCCGGTGCCGGTCGAGTCCCCAAACAGTCCAATCACTTCAATTCAGTTGATGAGGACTTTTCAGCGTATGGACTTTTAGATCATCGGCACACGCCCGAGATGCAAGATCAAATCGGTGCCGAAATTCTTTTCACTCCCCATCTTGTACCTATGAATCGGGGAATTTTGGCGACGTGTTACGCCCGTGCGGTGGATTCAAAAAAGGTATCGACCGAGCGGCTATTGGAAATCCTGAAGGATTTTTATCGAGACGAGCCATTCGTCGTGGTGCAGTCCACTTCTCCTTCGACCAAGGCCACTTTGGGATCCAACGCAGTTCATATCACTGCTCGCTTTGATGAACGGACGGGCTACGTGATGGTTATCAGTGCCCTTGACAACCTATGCAAAGGGGCCTCGGGTGGGGCAGTGCAAGCGGCCAATGTGGCTCTTGGTTTTGCTGAAGGAGCTGGTTTGTCGACGATAGGGGTGTACCCATGACCAGTCATTCATCGGGACAAGCATCCTTAGCGGCGAGTATCGCACCGGAAATGCGAGCTTCAATTCTCATTGAGGCTCTGCCGTATATTCGCCGGTTTGCAAATACCACCGTCGTGGTGAAATACGGGGGGAACGCTTTGGCCGGCGCTTCACAAGACGATGCATTGGCACTCTTTGCCGAAGATTTGGTGTTGATGCGACTTGTGGGGTTAAAACCCATCGTGGTCCACGGAGGAGGCCCGCAGATCAACGATCTCCTCGGTCGACTCGGCAAGAATTCGGAATTTCGACAGGGCCTTCGCGTAACAGATGCCGAGACCATGGACGTCGTTCGCATGGTGCTCATTGGCCAGGTGAACCCCCAGATTGTCTCAGCTATCAACGTGCACGGCACGTATGCCGTCGGCGTCAGCGGAGAAGACGGCAATCTGATCCAGGCTCGACCTCATCAGGCGGATCTGGGATTTGTGGGAGACGTGGACACGATCGATCCCACGTTGTTGTTGCGACTCTTGGACGATGAATTCATCCCGGTTGTCGCCACAGTCGGTGTGGACTCATCTGGTCAGCCGTACAACATCAATGCTGACACCGTCGCTGGTGCTATCGCCGAAGCCATCGGTGCCGAGAAACTGATCTACCTCACTGATATTGAAGGTTTGCGACGAGATGTCTCTGATCCAGAAAGTTTGATTCGACAAACAACGCCGGACGAATTGGAAGAGCTCATGGAAAAAGGAATCATCGCTGGTGGAATGATTCCCAAAGTCGAGAGCTGTGTTCACGCCGTTCGTTGCGGCGTTCGGCGCAGTCACATTTTGGATGGGCGCATTCCTCATGTGCTGTTGCTTGAACTTTTTACTGATGCCGGCATCGGCACGATGGTGGAATTAGCACCGGGATGAAAGGTCGATGATGTCAAAGGAAACTATCCATAGTTCAAAAACAACCCAAGGCACATCGGTGGCCCATGGATTTCCAACCGAGCCATATACGTATTGCCCGTTTATGCCAGTTTTTGCTCCGCCTTCGGTCATGTTTGAACGGGGTCGAGGCACCGAACTTTGGGATAGCGAAGGGCGCCGCTATTTAGACTTTTTGGCCGGAATAGCGGTGGTATCTCTCGGACACTCCAATCCAGTAATTGCCGCGGCATTGCAGGAACAAAGTGAAACTCTGCTTCACGTTTCGGCGTTTTTCGCTAACCCTCAGGCCACTCGGGCCGCGGGTGCAATTAATACTCTGCTCCACGAGGTCACTGGATACGAGGGACAAGTATTCATGTGTAACAGCGGGGCCGAAGCCAATGAAGCCGCTATAAAACTCGCTCGCAAATTTGGTGGACGGGGTCGGCACACGGTGATCAGTGCATTGGGAAGTTTTCATGGTCGGACCTTGGCCACATTGGCAGCCACCGGTCAACCCGCCAAACATGAACCTTTTGTTCCGATGCCTGAAGGTTTTCGCCATGTGCCCTACGGGGATATCGAAGCCATGACTGCGGCCATAGATGACACCGTGACCGCAATTTTGATTGAATCCCTACAAGGCGAAGGCGGAGTCATTCCTGCCAGCCGCGATTATCTGCAGGCGGTGCGCGCTTTGTGTGATGAGCGCGGTCTCCTAATGATGGTTGACGAAGTTCAGACTGGACTCGGCCGAACTGGAGAATGGTTCGGCTTCCAACATGGTGATGTCGCTCCGGATGTCGTGACTTTGGCCAAAGCTTTGGGCAACGGCTTCCCAGTTGGTGCCTGTTGGGCTCGACGAGATATTGCCGCCGTCTTTCAGCCAGGTGATCACGGTTCTACCTACAGCGGCACGGCGCTGGCTGGAGCCGTAGTGACTGCGGTACTTGATGAGTTGCGCCGCTTGGATGCGCCGGCTCTAGCACAACGGCGAGGCGCATATCTGCGTCAAGCCTTGAGCAGTGTGGCCGGAGTACATGAGGTTCGAGGTCGGGGGTTGCTGTTGGCTACTGATCTTGGACCACAGCGTGATGCCAAGGTGGTCAATGCTGAACTACTGGCCCGTGGGGTGGTCTGCAACGCGGTCAATGCATCGTCATTGCGAATGGCCCCTCCGTTGACGGTGACCGAGGGTGAGATCGACGAAGTGGTTGCCGTTCTGACTGCAGTCCTCGCTGAGGGAATTGGTCAACTATGAATACCGTTTTGCGACACTTCGGTCATCTCACCGATTTGACTGCTACTGAGATCCGAAAGGTTATCGATCTGGCAGCCGTGAGACCTTTGGACCTCGGTCAACCGCTCACCGGTCAAGGTGTGGCGCTGATTTTTGAAAAGCCCTCGAATCGCACTCGACACAGTATGGAAGTGGCAGTAGTGCAACTCGGTGGTCATCCGGTGTACACCCGCGGGGAAGAGATTGGCTTTGATACACGCGAACCTGTGGAAGATATTGCCCACATCATGTCGGGGTACCACTCGATTATTGCGGCTCGAGTATTTTCTCATGGGATCATCGATCGCTTGATGTCGGCTAGCAATGTTCCAGTAGTGAACATGCTTTCGGACATTTCTCATCCTCTACAGGCCTTGGCCGATGTCCGAACCATGGTTGAAGAGTTCGGGGATCTCAAGGGACTCACGGTGGCCTATGTCGGTGACTACAACAATGTGGCTCGGTCCCTAGGTGAAGCTTGTGTTCTTCTTGGTGCGCACTTTCAACTGGCTTGCCCCGCCAATTACGGCGCAGAGGACGAGGAGCTCCGCCGTTTGAACTCTCTGGGCTCTGGTTCAGTGGAGCAATCTTTATCCGTGGCCGAAGCCGTTGCCGGCGCAGTAGCGGTTCACACCGATACTTGGGTTTCGATGGGTCAGGAGTCAGAAAAGGCTGAACGACTCGCCGTATTCGGGACGTATTCCGTTACAGACGAGATCATGAGCTTGGCGCATCCCGAGGCCATTTTTATGCACTGCCTTCCGGCCTATCGGGGCCTGGAGGTAGATGCATCGGTTATTGACGGGCCACGAAGTCGCGTCATTCGCCAGGGTCATAATCGTCTGCACACGGCGCGCTCCGTTATGGCTTTTCTTCTTCAGCAATCTTCACCGAACAAAGATGCAACTCCGGGAAAACATTGGGGAACACAGAAATGAGTACCAAAGCACAACGTCAGCAATTGATTGTCTCTTTGATTGAACAGCGGACAGTGACAAATCAACCTCAGCTAGTCGACCTCCTCGCTGAAAATGGACTCACCGCCACTCAGGCCACAGTGTCTCGAGATCTCGAAGATCTGGGAGCGGTGAAGGTGCGCATTCCCGGTGGTGAATCGGCATACGCCATCCCCGATTTTGCTCCGGCGCGGTTGGCACCTGAGGATCAATTACGACGAGTCATGGGTGAATGGGTGGCCGAAGTGAAGAACAGCGGACCTATGGTCGTGGTCCGAACACCGCCAGGGTGCGCCCACGTGGTGGCCTCGGCGATAGATCGCAGCGGCATGACCGGACTTATCGGTACCGTGGCTGGTGATGACACGATTTTTTGTGTGGCCGATGAGTCAATGGGTGGATCGGCATTGGCCGAAATATTGCGGGATCTTGCCGGGCTCACCCGGGTGACGAAGTGAGCGCTGAGACTCAAAGCAATTCCGGTAGCGGTCAAACCTTATGGCACGGTCGTTTTACCGGAGGGCCGGCAGAGGAGCTGATGGCTTTCACGGTGAGCTTGCCCTTTGATCAACAGTTGTGGCGAGAGGATATTGCCTGTTCCAAGGCCCACGTTCGAGGTTTGGCCCACAGCCATATTTTGACTGTTGACGAAGCGCAAACGATCTTGGAAACGCTGGAGCTTGTGGCACATGAATTTGCTAGCGGGAGCTTCAAATTTGTGGATACCGATGAAGATATTCACACTGCGGTCGAACGACGGGTGACTGAAATGTGCGGAACGATTGGCGCCAAGTTGCATACCGGTCGGAGTCGTAATGACCAGTCGGTCACGGGACTGCGATTGTGGTGTAAACACCAGATCCCGCTTTTGATGCAGCGGATCGTGGCCTTGCAAGAGGTTTTGCTCACGCGAGCCGAGCAAGCCGGTACGGGGGAGGGGGCGGTTTATCTCCCGGGCTACACCCATGTGCAACGGGCCCAGCCGGTGCTCTTGGCCCACCACCTGCTGGCCCATGGTTGGTCGTTCGAACGTGATCTGGATCGACTTCACGACGCTTTGAAACGTCTTGACGTTTCGCCCTTGGGAGCGGGGGCTCTCGCCGGATCTTCTCTGCCTCTTGATCCAACTTTTACGGCAAATCTGATGGGCTTCTCTCGTCCATTTGATAATTCCCTTGATGTCGTCAGTGATCGTGATTTCGCTGCTGAGATTTTGTTTTGTCTTTCATTGGTTGCTGTTCACCTTTCGCGTCTTGGTGAAGAGTGGGTGTTGTGGACCAGCGACGAGTTTGGCTTTGCCACTTTGGATGATGCCTACGCCACAGGTTCCTCAATGTTGCCTCAGAAGAAAAACGCTGACATCGCCGAATTGGCACGCGGTAAAACCGGTCGCATAGTCGGATCACTTACTGGTCTTTTGGTGACGTTAAAAGGTCTGCCCTTGGCCTACAACCGCGATCTGCAAGAAGATAAAGAGCCGTTATTCGACGCCGTACAGCAAGTGTCCTTGGCCCTTAGCGCCGTGTCCGGCATGATTGCTACGGCTCGATTCAACGTCGATCGCATGCAGGAAGCCGCAGACAGTCCGGCCCTTGGAGCCACCGATTTGGCGGAATATCTGGTTCGCGGTGGGCTTGGATTTCGCGATGCTCACGCCATTGTTGGAAATTTGGTGCGACGCTCCTTGAGCGGCGAGGGTTCGCTCGTTGAATTAGCGGCCGCCGAAGAGTCGTTGGGACCAGAGGCCGCCGCTCTACTGGCTCCTGGTGTTGGAGTGACGATGCGTCGATCTCCAGGTGGTGCAGGACCGGATCCCGTGACACACCAGATGGAGAATTTCAAATCCATGCTGCAGCGCTGGGCCGCCACTGTTGATTCTCTTCATCACAATTTTGAGGTTCAGTCATGAGTTGGCAGTTATTCGGCGAAGTAGTCGTCACCATGCTGGTCATTTTGGACCCTCCCGGCAATGTGCCCATCTTTTTGTCGGTGACTCGCCAGTTGACTTTGAAGGAGCGTCATCGAGCGGCTTATCTATCTATTGCCACGGCATTTATGGTGATTGCTATGTTCGCCATCGGGGGCCAAACAGTTTTGGATTATCTCAACGTGTCCGTTCCGGCACTGCAGAGTGCCGGCGGCTTACTTTTGTTGCTGGTGGCGTTGCAACTGTTGTACGGCAAAGGTGGAGACGATGGATATGTCGAAGCCACTCCCGAGCAACGCACTTCCATTGCTATGGTTCCTCTCGGAACTCCACTCTTGGCCGGGCCGGGAGCGATCGTGGCCACCATTATCTTTTTCGGTAAAGCCGACGGATGGGGGCAATGGCTCACAGTGATAGCCGCAACCGCGGTTGCCTTATTTATTTCTATGTTGGCTTTACGCTTTAGCGGACTCGTGCAACGGGTAGTCCGCCCGACCGGTGTTTTGTTGTTGGCTCGAGTGGCCGGCATGATTTTGGCCGCTATCGCCGTTCAAGGTATCGCTGACGGAGTCGAAGGACTTTTCGATGCTTCGATTGCCGAGGACTGAGAGGTAACTCGTGCCCTATCAGCAGCAGATACGAGTTCGATATGGCGAATGCGATATGCAGAGGGTTGTTTTCAACGCTAACTTTTTTGTTTATTGCGACGACGTCGTTGACAGTTGGACTCGTCTTGCGCTCTCCTCGGAACTTCAAGCAGCTGGAACGACGACAAATCTTCACGCCATTGGATTCGACTTCATGTTGAAGCACATCAATTTCACGTGGCACGGATCGGTGCGTTTCGGTGAAGTCATACTGATGACGGCCGCTGTGAGTCGTTGGGGCACCACCAGTTTTGATGTGGCGATCAATGGGAGTGTGCAATCTGACTCGCGTTTTGATGCAGTTATCACCTATGTGAGCATCGATCCGGTCACACAGCGACCCGTTTCGGTTCCGACATTTATTAAGGAAGCTTTGGAACGTCACACACCCCAGTTGACCCACGATCCGTGAGGGTGAGTGGTGGCCAGACGTTGTGAGTTGCGCTGACCTTGATGCCAGGTAACAAGTGAGATCACGGTGATGTCTTCGTCGGTGCTCGCGGTTACCGGCAGTTCAGGAGTTTCACGGGGACTTTCGGCGATTACCCAACTGAAATCAATGGAGGCTCCGATGCGATCAAGTTCAGCTACAAATGACCGACGCTGGTCCGGCGTTAAGTAATTCATCACCCAACTAGTAGTGATCACCGGGTGTCCGTGGTGTTGGGCCTCGGCAATCAGTTTGGCGACATCACTGATGGCGTCACCTTTTCGAACAGAGATCTTGTGTTGACGAGCTAAATCAACTGCCGCGACCAGCCGGTCAAAGCGATCAACTTGATCGGGCCAAACGCACGCTTCGAGCCAGCGAATTTCTTCATCATTGAGTACGGAAATAGGGCTCGCATCAATACCCACGGACCACGGGACGCGTGGCACTTGAGTGGGAATGGGCGGTGTGCCACGAGTGGTACAGCGAATGGTCAATCCCTTGCCGTCGCCAACAACTCCTCCGGGTTGAAGGTCGAAAGTCAGATGCGGAAAGAGCATGGTCAGGCCGGCGCTGCTTCCAATATCGATGTGAGAGATCGGTCCGTACTTCTCTTCGATGAGATGGAAGGGAAAGACAAACCAATTGCATCGGGCGATTTCGTTGGTTTGCGTGGATCGCGTAGTCAGCAGGGCGGCTATTTCAGATCGGTGGTCAAACACAAAACGTACGAATTCATCACTCGGATCCTGAACGACGCCTGAAGGAGGCGAAGGTTCAATTTTCACCCTGGGGCGCAGGTTTGGGTAGTGATTCGCTAGCCGATGATCGAGTTGGTCCAGCAATAGGTAGTGGACGCTGGCGAAAAGCAGTACTGGTTTTTGCTGCATAGGAGCCGCATGTGACATCAACTCCAAAATTTCAGGTTCCCGCGCCGTTCGGTCGGCAAAGCAACTGTATAGAGGCGCTCCCGAGGCAAAAGCTTGGGCGAAATCTGCGAATCGCCTCGCAATCTCACCACCACGGTCGCCATCCAAATTTTCCACACCGACGACTGTAGGAGAATGAAATGAATAATAAGCCCAACAACTGGGGCGATTCTTGCGAGAATGGCGACGATGACTTCTTTGCCCCTTCTCGATGATCTTGATGCTCGTGGTTTGATCCATGACTCCACGGACCGGGCCGCACTTGCGGACCGCCTGGCTCAGGGGCCAGTTGCGGTATATGTCGGGTTCGACCCGACAGCAGATTCGCTTCATGTGGGCAATTTGCTGGGCCAAGTGATGTTGCGACGATTCCAGTTGGCGGGTCATCGGCCGGTGGTCCTTGCTGGGGGAGCCACCGGTATGGTGGGTGATCCTGGCGGTCGCAGCGAGGAGAGAAATCTCCTCGACCGTGAGACCCTGGATCGCAATGTGGCCGGGGTGAAGCGCCAACTTGAACGCATTTTGGACTTCGATCAATCCGTTTCGAACGCCGCTCGATTGGTGGACAATGCGGAATGGACCGCCCCCATGACGGTTTTGGATTTTTTGCGCGACGTCGGCAAACACTTCACCGTGAATCAAATGGTGGCCAAGGAGTCGGTTCGGGCTCGGATGGAGAGCGAACACGGCATTTCCTACACTGAATTCAGTTACATGCTCCTACAAGCCCACGATTTCTACTATTTGTGCCACGCCACTGAGGTGGAAATGCAAATGGGAGGTTCCGATCAGTGGGGCAATATCACGGCCGGTATCGATCTCATTCGTCGTCGTTTAGGTCGCCCCGCATATG
>JBJOFA010000031.1:0-8514 GCA_046049015.1 Actinomycetota bacterium
GGGACGCCGTCTAGAAGTCAATTCAATGCCGGCGATGACAACGAGAGG
The DNA here is from genome assembly GCA_046049015.1 of Actinomycetota bacterium. Lineage (GTDB taxonomy): Bacteria > Actinomycetota > Acidimicrobiia > Acidimicrobiales > Ilumatobacteraceae > Casp-actino8. The sequence goes on from JBJOFA010000031.1 coordinate 49, forward strand.
CCACGAAATACACGACACCCAAAGAAAGTGAGCACTGTCGGGGCGCTGAAGGGCTTGTGGTAACAGCCCAATGCCGAAGAGTGCCGCAGCCATGAGTACCTTTCGCTCAGGGCGCAGGCGGTTCATTCCCCGGGCGATAACGGCAACGCTCACAGCTATTACCGGTAAGACAAAGAACCACAGGAATAGTTGTTGGGGGGCCCCGAGATGGGGCACCGACCACCATGGTCCGAACTTCTCGCTAATCACTTGCAGTGCTCCATCCATCCGGTCCCAACTGGGTGGCCGAGGCAACTCGCGTCCCCCACGAAGACGAAAAACCGGGTCGAGGAACATCCCTTCGAATGAGGCCTGCGGACCGGCCTGAAAAAGGTGAAACCAAAGGGGTATAAGACCTATGACGAACGCACCGACAAAGGTTTTGATTGCCTGTCGGCGGGACCACAGCAAATATCCCAGACCCAAAGAGAGCGCCAAAATGAGATCCGGGCGAAAAGTGAGGGACAAGCCGGCCAAGACACCACTGATGGCCCACCATGTTCGAGAACGTTGATGGTTTGCGGCGGCTTTGAGAGCAGCGATGAGTGCCCAAAGTCCGAGTGCCAATGCTCCGGGCCAGGCCAAGGCCTGAAGACCGATTGGTGACAAGGTAAAAATGGTCGCCAACACTCCGACTGTGGTTGAAGCTGCTCGACCCCACGGTCGGGTGAGGACCGTGAGGGCGGTTATTACTCCAACATGTTGAAGAAGCCCAAAGAAGCGTTCGCTGAAAAGGTCGGTACCAAAGATTTGGAACCATCCGACCAGAGAGTAGAGCGACCCCGGACCATACAGATGCAGGAAATCAACATTGGCCACCGCCCCCTTGCGCACCAACTCCGGAAAGACCAACATGAATCCTTCCTCCATGGTGGATCCAGTGGCCCGAAATAAAGCGGGAAGAGCCACCAGGATCGAACCGGCCACGATCAACCAGGAGTACCACGTCTTTCGAGATTGCTGGGACCGCATACTGCCCACTGGTGAACCGAGAACTAGGGCGGACCCAGGAATAGCGGAAGAGATGTACGAATCGTGGTCCTTGTATCGCTGTCGCAGTCGATTCAGTACCGGGATGGCACCAATACCGGCAAGGACGCATAACGCCGGTTCAGCTGGAACGCGAAACCTTGTTGTTCCATAAGCGTAGGCCGCAGTCAAGGTGACCATGGCAAAAAGTGAGACCAGCGGTAAAAGTCCTCGACCTGCTCGTCGCAGTGTTCGCAAACCAACCAGGGCAAAGGGAATCATGGCGTAGTACTGAACCAAGCCGAGCCGGGCGGCGTCTTTATTGCGTCCTTCGATTGGAGCGAACTCGGTGTTCTGCCATGGTCGAAAAACATCCCATTGACGTCCGATTCGAGCAGCGACGACGCGCGGAAGATCCTCGATGTTATTTCTGGCGTAGTCAAAGCCGATATCTCTCCAGTAGAGCGACTTTTGTGCTTCGTCTCCTACTGCATCTTGACCTTGGGCTCGTAAATCTTCTTGACAGGAGAATAGCCAAAAACCAAGAAACTTTCCCTGGTAAGTGTCTTCACAGTTGGCGTAGACAAACAACTCATTGCCATTCGTGGAGAGAGGAACAAACTCTTCGAACGAGCGGACATTACGAAACATCCACGGGGCAAGAACTATTAGGCAAGCCAACCCGGTCACCGCCACATGTTGGCAACGACGAGCGAAACTCATATCTGGACAGCGAAGAAACCACGGGACCACCAAAAGGACCGAAAGAGCCAAACCCTCCCCGCGAGTGAGAGCGCTGGCGGCAATTAAAAGCCCGATGAGTGCTGCAGATCGTAGTGATGGACGATCTCGCCAGCGGTAGGCCGCATAAACAACTGCCGTTGTACATAGTGCCATCAGACCTTCGGGGAAGAGGACACCATCCACTAGCCACAAGTTGGAATAGATGGCCGCCAATGAGCCGGCAATCAGAGCGGCGGCGCGCCGTTGGAATGGAGCAATGCGATAGGCGACAAGAGCGGTGAGAGCCACAACAGCGGTGCCGATGAGCAGCGACAAGAATTTGTGATCAAAATAAGTGGTACCACCAAGGCGAGAACTGATGGATAAGACAATCGGGTAGAGCGGGCCATGAAGTGCGCTGGGAATCCAGTCTTCGTAGGCCACATAGTTCAGCGGCTCAGGAAAACCGCGCCCTTGAGCCAACAGATTGGCAGTCACATGGTAAAAAAGCGGGTCTCCTCCATCCGTTCGAGTCGGCGCTACCGTCAGTAAAGTTCCTAAGCGCACCAGGAATCCTCCGGCGATTAGGGCGCTCATCAGCGACTGAAATGAAGGTCGAACCCAGCGGCTTGTGGTCAGGCGTGACCCCAGAGATACCACCACGGGAAAAACGAACAGTCCAAGTGCACTAGCAGTGATTGCCGTCCACATCAGAGTGGTGAAATGAGGTCCAGAGAGAGCGGTCACAGCTCCAGAGAGGGGATCGACGTCAGCGCGTTCAACATGTTGGCGGGCCAACAAATCGAAGATCTGTGGACCAAAAGCCAAAAGGCTGTAAGCCATAACCAGAAGAAAGAAAGTTCGGGATCGAAAACCGGCTGGTGAAACCGACATCGACGAGTCCTGGTGAGTCAACCAGATCGGCAGACGAGGGTAAAGGCCGATTCCTAGGGCCATGGCCAACAGGGCCACACCCGCAACCCTCACGCCGGGTAGACCATCAAGGGGTGGAATGAACAAAGCGGTTTGCAGAATTTCTTTTGGACCGGATAGAAAACCTCGATGGGTGGCCGCAGATAGGCCAAGGACACTCCACCAGGCCAGCAGGAGAGCAAAAACTACGGTGAAAAAACGTCGGCGACCGGTTATTTGCAACCGGGGTCCGAGAGAAGACACTGCCAGAGCAACAAGCAGTGCCCAGGCGATAAAGAACAGGACTTGAGACCAGGTCACCACCGAGGAGATACTAGGCAACCACGACCAGTGCTACCGTTTTCCGGTGCCCCAGATCAACGCTTTCTCCTGGGCTCGTGACCGGCGGTCGAAACCGATTAGTGGGATTTCCACGAAGCGATATTTTCGTCCGGCGTTTATCGTCATTGGAATTCTCGGAATAGCTTTCTGGTGGTGGCCGGGACTGATGGGACAAGGCAATAACCCTGAAATAGCGGTGGTGGGAACAGGGGAGATCGAAACATCACGTCAAGAGATAAGTCGAAGGTTACGCGAAGAAGGATTCTCCTTGAGTTGGATTACTTCAATTGATACCTGGTGCGATCTTCAAAATGAGATTTCGAATCTGAACTCGACCCGTGTTGTTCTCAGCCCCAATGATCTTCAGAATTGTTCGCGTTCTGTTCAAGACATCCTGGATGACTTTGATTCCAAGGGTTATCTCGGCCGATTCGTCCTGGTCGATCTTGGCGATTGGTCGGCTCTCTCAACTGGTAGCGATATTGGTGAGCAGATCAAGATTGGTGAACAGATGTTGAATGGCGGTGCCCGGCGGGTCGCCACTGAACGCCTCATAGGAGTCCCGGGTCAAGATTGGCCCTGTGTGTGGTGGGAAGACTGCGATTCGAGCGGTCGTACGGTGGCCCTAACCGCTCAAGGTTTAACTCCCCATGGAAGAGATCGCCTGGCCCGACTAATTACGGCGACAGTGGTATGAGCAACTTAGACACCATGGTGTTGGAACTGAAAAGCAGAAACGTGCGACGTATTCACGTCTTAGCTTGGCGCGATCTTGAGGATCCCGATGCTGGTGGATCTGAGATTCACGCTGATGCCTTTATGAGCCGCTGGCAAGAGGCAGGTCTTGACATTGTTCATCGCACTTCGGCCGCCGCCGGTCTGCCCAGCACTGCTCAGCGTCATGGATACGAGGTCATCCGACGAGGTGGTCGAATGACAGTTTTCCCTCGCACCGCAGTCTCGGAGTTAGCGCGTCGAATGGGGACCTTCGATGCCCTCGTTGAAATATGGAATGGCGTGCCGTGGCTTTCACCGCTGTGGTGTCGTCGACCTCGACTCTTGGTGTATCACCATGTTCACGGGCCAATGTGGGATCAAGTTTTCCCTGCCCCCATCGCAGCCGTTGGACGTCTGGTTGAAACAAAATTGGCGCCACCGTGGTATCGATCTACGCCTACGGTGACCTTGTCGAACGACTCTTATGAGGAAATGGTCCACTTGGGTTGGCCAAAGAAAAACCTGCATATTGCTCCTGCAGGCGTGGAACCGTTTTTCAGTCCCGGTGAAAGCCGATCTGAATATCCATCAGTTGTAGCAGTTGGACGCTTGGCGCCGGTGAAACGCTTCGAGGCCCTACTCGAGCAGATCGCTATTACCCGAAGACGAGTACCGAATGTGACTTTGACAATTGTCGGGGAAGGCCCGGAACGCCAACATTTAGAAACTTGGATTCGCTCCCATCAGGCGCAGGACTGGATCACCTTGGCTGGGCGAATCAGTCAAGAGCAACTACGAAGTTTGTACCGAAGATCCTGGCTCATCACGAGTGCATCTTTGACCGAAGGGTGGGGGTTAACCCTCACCGAGGCGGCCGGATGTGGGACACCGGCGGTAGCTACCGATGTCGGCGGGCACCGCAGTTCAGTACTCCATGAAAAGACCGGACGTTTGGCGCCGTTGAATTCACTCGGTGAGACTCTTGCCGATGTGTTATTGGATCACACCTCACGGCAAGCTTTGGGGATTGCAGCCGAGAAGCGGGCGCGGACCTTGTCCTGGGATCTTTTGGCCGAACAAGTTTTGGCCCCGCTTCATCTTGAAGTAGTGCGTAAGCAGACGCACTAACGTCCTGAGCATGGCAGAGTCTGGATCGGAAATGATGCGGAATCGTCAGGCATCACTGATTCAAACCCCGTATGCCTATCTTGGGCTTCTTACATTCCTGGTTATTTTTCCAGCATTGGTGGCTCTGATCATCCTGCTTCTCGGAGATACATGGTTTCCCGGTGGAGATATGGCCCAAGCGGAATTACATATGAGAGGCTTCTTTTCTCGACCTCCATTGGTCGGAGCAGCCGGAAGAATCGTGTCGGATTCGGGTATTCAAGGATCACACCCCGGTCCCAGTCTGTGGTTCGCCATGTTGCCGGTCTATCTCATTGGTGGGGGTACCAGTTCTGGACTGCTGGCGGCAGTGGTCAGCGTGCATCTCGTCGCCGTTGGCCTCCTGATCTGGCTGGCCTATCGCCGGGGCGGAATGATTTTGGCCTGGATGTTGGCTCTGGCTCTTCTGGCTTTTATCCGTTCATCAGGCCCCGACTTTTTAATTGAACCCTGGAATCCCTGGTTGGCCCTCTTGCCATTCGGTGTCTTTATTTTTCTCATTGCCGAAGTGATTGAACCAACCAGTCCCCGTTGGCGCGAGCGTCGAGACTTGATCTTGGGCGCAGCAGTGTTATTTGGCAGTCATTGCATTCAATGTCATGCCGGCTATGCCCTCGTGGTGGGAGCAGGTTTGCTTGGGGCTTTCATTCTTGCCGGGCGAGATTTCGATCAACCCCGGCGTTTGGGCCACGTCGTCCGCTTACTGCGCACATCAGGTTTGGCAGGGTTGATTATTTGGATTCCACCGATCATCGACCAAATTCGTCGAGATCCCGGCAATCTTGAAATCCTTTGGCAACATTTCGGTTCACCTTCGGAGCCAACAATTTCATTGACTACTGCCCTTCGAGAAATCGCCACCCAGGTCAATATTCTCGGTCCGTGGCTCACCGGGCCCGGGGTGGAATCACCATCCTATGGATGGGCTCGATACGGGGGTTGCCTGTTTCTCGTGGTGGTGGCGGTATGGAGCTGGCGGCAAGCTACGCGAAACCACTGGAGGGATCTGCAGGTTTTGATCGCGGTGAGTGGCTTTCTCACGGTTATTGGAGCATTGTCCATCACTCGAATATTTGGTCCTTTCTATGAGTACACCTTCCGATGGACGTGGGTATTAGTCGCAGTCATCATGGCCGGATGTTTAACCGTGGGAGTCCGCACCATCGCCGCCCGTTTCACCTGGTCGTCGTCAACTCGTGTGGCTAAGGTCGCCGTTGCTTGCACGGTCTCTGTCGTAGCGTTCACATCGCTTCAGATCGCCGATCGGTTGAAATTGCCGGGGGCGACTGATTCTGAAATTTCAGCCAATCTTCATCGGGAGATGGTCGCAAAGATTGATCCCGATCTGCGATATCTCATTCGTTTTTATGATCCCTACACCCTGAACGCCACAGGCTTCGGAATGACTTTGGCCTTGGAGCGCTCTGGATTCAACGTCGGAGTGGATCCGGCCTTCGCCGCGGCCGCTTTACCTCATCGAACTCGTACCGAAGATGAGGTCGATCTCATATTCTGGGTCGTGGTCGGACCAGCAGTAGAAGAAGCTCAAAAGGACCCTTCTTTATCGCAGGTTGCGTACTACAACCCCCGGTCAGCCCAAGAACAGCAGTTGGCCGAGCGACTGTTAGTAGACATCGCCGAAGGTCTGCGAAATTCTGGTCGAGGAGAGCTTGTTTCCTCATTGCAGGTTCCTGGAGCCTCGTTACTGTTCTCTGAGCCTCCCCTGGCTCCAGAGGTAGCGGTCATGGTGCGCCAGCTAATCGCCATGGGTCAACCAGTGGCCATCTTTTCAATACCCCCGGGAGTCGTCCCCACCTCATTACAATGAGCAACTGTGTCTATTACGGTGGTGCTGCCCACCTATAACGAGCGAGACAATATCGCCCAACTACTGACTGATATTCGTCAGGTGATGCCTCAGGCTTCAATCTTGGTTATTGATGATCAAAGCCCTGATGGAACCGGCGCTATCGCCGATGACCTGGCGGCGAGTCTCGGCAACATTGAAGTGCTGCATCGAACGTCCAAAGATGGTCTGGGAAGTGCCTACCGTTTTGGATTTAGCCATCTGTTTTCCTCGGCAACCCATGTACCTGGGCTGCCAACAACAAATGATCCAACAACCAGTGATTTAGACATTGTGATCACCATGGATGCGGACTTCTCTCATGACCCAAAAGTTTTACCCTCTTTGATTGCGGCGATACTTGCGGGGGCTGATGCCGTGGTTGGTTCGAGATATGTACGAGGGGGAGGAACCGTTGATTGGCCACTTCATCGTCGCCTGCTTTCCCGATGGGGAAATCTGTATACCGGGGCAATTCTCGGGGTCGGAGTTCGTGACTGCACATCCGGATTTCGGGCCTACCGATTGGAGGCCTTGAGGGAAATCAATCCCCAATCGACATCAGCCGAAGGATACGCATTTTTGACCGAACTGATCGTGCGTCTCAGTCGTCAGGGTCGAACGATCTCAGAGGTGCCCATCACGTTTGTAGACCGAAAATTTGGGACCTCCAAAATGTCCGGCAATATCATCCTCGAATCAATGCGCCTGGTCACTCGTTGGGGCGTGGCGCATCGCTGGGACCAACTTCGTAAATTTCTGACTCGACGCAGCTCCCGAGATTTCGATTCCCGGGGGAATCACTCAAATGCGCGCTACTTGGCTGTATTGGTCAGAAGTCGAATTTGCTGCCCGAGGTTCGAATACTTGACGATGCAGTAGACCGCTCGTACTCCGTCTTTCCAATTGATCTTTTTGCCTTCGTCATACGTACGTCCCGAGTACGAGATACCAACTTCAAAGATCCGCAGTTTCTTTCGCGACAACTTGGCCGTAATTTCCGGCTCGAATCCAAAACGATTTTCTTCAAGATCAATATTTTGAATGACTTCTCGTTTGAAACACTTGTAACAGGTTTCCATATCGGTCAAGTTCAGATCCGTGAACATATTTGAAAGCAGTGTGAGGAATTTGTTCCCCATGCTGTGCCAAAAATAGAGGACTCGGTGAGGTCGACCGGATAAGAAACGGGAGCCAAAAACAACATCGGCGCGATCATCGAGCAACGGCTCCAAAAGAAGCGGATACTCCGCCGGGTCGTATTCCAGATCGGCGTCCTGCACCACCACATAATCAGCAGTGGCCAGCGCAAACCCGGTGCGTAAAGCGGCGCCTTTACCTTGGTTTATTCCATGGACCACAACCTTGAGACGGGGATCCGAAAGGGTGGCGAGCGATGTAGGCGAACCATCGGAGGAACCGTCATCCACCACAATGACCTCGGCCACCACTGGGGATTTCAAAACCAACGACACCAATTGGGCAATGGTCTTTTCCTCGTTATAACAGGGAATAATCACCGCAAGGCACGGTGGAGTTTTTGCAGCCATGGTGGCTAAACACTATCGCCAGGGGTTTTTCGAACGCGGTATTGGTCGGTAATCGCCACCACCCAAAGCAACACCAATCCAGCCAGAGTGGGACGATGGGCCCGAGCAAAAATTGAGGGCCAAGAGAAACCCGGTTCGGCGCCGGTACGAATTTGTTGGGCCAGCAAGAATGCCAAGCCAAGCGCCACCAGACCCCAACCC
>JBJOFA010000032.1:0-8468 GCA_046049015.1 Actinomycetota bacterium
CGTTCCGACCTTTCTATTTTCGTCCGGACCTTCAGCTTGTGAATCCCACCAGAAAATCGTGGCGTCATCAATTCCGTTGTAGTCCATCTCATCCCAAATACCTTGCTCGCCCCAGGTCAACCAGGGCTGGCTGATGGCTTTCACTGTCTGGAAACTGCGAATCGCCGCAGCAAAGTTGGACGGTGTGAGGTTAGGTCCGGTGCTCTGCAAGGCCGAGAACAACAATTGGAAGCCCGACATGAAAACCGCTATCGACTCATCCGCAGGTGGCTCTTGACCAGTGAACCATTTGTACACCGAGTAGATACCGCTAATTTCTGGGTTCACGCGGGCCGCAAGACTGGTGACCCCAAAGGCATGGGCCCACTGCTGCTGATCATACGAACGACCAAAGGCCGTGGTGTCGGTAAGAGTTGCAGCCGCCACAAGCCACTCAGGGAAATATTCCTGAGCAGTGGCTTCACGGGTGAAATCGCGTGGAGCAACAGGATCGGAGGACAAAATAACGGTCGTCACTCCGGCTGCTTTCAGTTTGGCAATGATCTGAGAGGCAGTTTGCTGGATGCTGCCGGGATCTAACACATAGGGCAGTACTTCAGCCGGTGTGGCTCCAACGGCGTCCAACTTGGCCACCATTTGATCGGCCAAAACCTTGGACTCCGAACTGCCCTCAATATAGACATAGCCGAATTTACGCACGGTGTCGATGAATTGGTCTCCAGCATGAACCGCCGGCTTGCCGACGAGTTGCTTGCCGATGAATTCAGCGACATGCACCTGCTTTTGAGCCGCACTCCCATCAATCCCCCAAACATAAGGGTCGCGTTCAGCGAACCAACTTGCACTACCGCTACCACAGGAAATACAAATCACTTCCCGAGCGGCCAATTCGTCGGCAAAGGCATTGGTCAGTGCTGGACCTCCCACTACGGCAAACGGTTTGTACTCCTCGGCAATACGTTGAGCATCGGCACGAGCGGTGACTTCATCATTGGCCAACCCAGTGCTTTCATAGCGCACAATTTCGATCGAGCGTCCATAAAACTCGTAATAACGCTCGAAATACGGAATCAAGTTGGCGACTGTTTCAAATTCCTGGGCGTTGGTGTCATCGACTTTGACGGCATCAGTGATGTAGTTGATGATCGGATCATTCTCCGGCCCTTGATATTGCACGATGGTGATCGTTTCGGCGGTGACACCGGTACTCGTGGCCCCACCGTTGTCTCCGGAGAATGGAGCCATGCAAAATGGAGCGAAATAATCCACCACCGCTAGGCGCCCTCGTTCAACATCACATCGCTCTCCCCAGTCAATTGTGTCAACGATGTCCAGTTCCTCGGCCTGGGGAAAGGAAAGCGGATACTCCCAAGCGCCACCTTCTACGTCCGTTCCCGGAGATGAACTCGTTGAGTCCGTCGGCGTCGACGGCAGCGCTGACTCGTCATCTCCTCCACCTGAAGTGGCTACGACGACGATGACCCCCAGGATCAGCACCGCGATGACTCCGATTGGTCCCCATTTTCTCAATGAGCCCGAGGAACCCGGGCCTTTCTTAGTTGGACTTGCACTGCTTGCAGGTTGCATGATTATCCCCCTTGCCCGGAACGGGCGATTGCGGCACTGGATGTGCCGAGATATGACTCGACCACAACAGGGTGTACGAGAACATCACGAGGTGCACCACTGGCGATGACTCTGCCTTGATCAAGTGCCACCAGTCGATCAGCCACCGAGGAAATGAACGGAATGTCGTGCTCGATAATCACAATGGCTGATCCCATTTCAGAACGAAGTCGTTCAACCACTGGCCCAAGTGCTTCTACCTCTTTTTGTGCCAGCCCGGAAGATGGTTCGTCCAAGAGAATGACGCTAGGTCGATGGGCCACGAGACAAGCTAAATCAACAATTCGACGAGTTCCCGTTGATAGTTCCCGAATGAATTTTCGTTCGAAATCACCGAGACCTAATAACTCAATCAGCTCAGAAACACGGGTGGATACAGAATTCTCTGCGTCGAAGGCCATAGGCAGATGCAAGGCGGCGGCAAAAACACTCTTATTGGTAACCCAACGTTCGAGAGAGACCGCCAGAGTCTCACGAACAGTGAGCTCGGGGAAAAGACGAGCATCTTGAAACGAGCGACCCAATCCCGCCAAGGCACGAACATGCGGTGGCGAGTTGGAAACATCAACGTGTCCGATTTCGATCCGACCACCGCGTGTTTCCGTGAATCCAGAAATAATGTCAAAAAGTGTGGTCTTACCCGCGCCATTGGGTCCGATGATGCCCACGATTTCACCAGACCGAACAGAAAGCGAGACCTGATCCACAGCACGGATACCTCCGAAGGCTGCTACGACTTCATCAATTTGCAGAACAATGTCATCTGCCATGGAAGCCGACTCAGGTGACGCGCCTTGATTCGAAATGGACGTTTCAGTGACCTCTGAAGCCCCGGAAGCCTCTGCAAGAAATACCGAACGCAGGACATCGGGACGCTCTAGAAGCTCGGCAGTTGGTCCCGAGAATCGAATTTCACCGCGCTCCAAGAAATAGGCCCGGTCGGCAACGGTAAGTGCCACATTGACACTTTGTTCAACGAGCACAACAGTGACGCCAGTGGCCGCAAGACGCTGGATAACTGGCAACATTTGTCCCACAATGACCGGAGCTAGACCCAAAGACAACTCGTCAATCAGAAGAACCCGAGGTCGCATAACGAAGCTCATCGACAGCGCCAACATCTGCTGCTGCCCACCAGACAAATTGGCTGCCGGCTCATCAAGGCGCGCTCCCAAAATGGGGAACATCTCCAGAATTTCGGAACGTGCTTGTGCAACCTGTAGAGAATCGCCCCGATTGGTCCATCCAGCAAGTTCAAGATTTTCGCGAACCGTCAACGAGCCGAATACTCCGGCCCCACCGGGCATTTGAACGATGCCAAGTGCGGCAATTTCGTGAGGTGGGGCATGAGTGATATCCCGCCCATCAAATATGACCGCACCTCGATCAGCCTCGACTGTGCCGCTGATGGATTTCAGCAAAGTACTTTTTCCGGCACCATTGGTGCCGAGAAGAGCCACGATCTCTCCCTCATCGAAGTCGAGATCTACTCCTTGAATCACCATTCGACCGTCATATCCCGCATACACCGATCGAAGAAGCAGCAACTTCGAACGGCCTTGCCGTCTTTCGTAAATCGCCTCTGAACGAGCCGCTGCTGACTGCCACACTTGCTCGATGTCTTCCATGATGACGTCACCGATGGAACGTTGAACCAGCCCACCAACGATGAACAGCGGAATCATGACGAGCATGCCCACGCGAATGCTGAATTGATCGGCCACCCAGCCAATGAGAGGAAGAACTCCAAGTCCCGGGATCACCCACAAAGAAGCAACTGAGAAACCAGTGGCTCGGGCTCTCGGTGGGATCGCCAGCGACAAACCAGAAAAGATCGCCGGAGCGAGAATGGCCAGAGTTGCCGAAATCACACAATTGACGGCTACCGCCAAATAGATATTCGGCGCTAGTGCAAATGCGGCCGCTAAAAAGGCTGCCGCAATTGCCACCGTTCCACCGACTCGGGTCAATCCGGCAATATTGCCGGCGTATCGCTTGGAGATCCAACGCGCCCCAACGATCAGTCCCACCAGTTGAAATGGCTCAGCAATTGCCGCAGCCACACCTCGGGCTCTTTCATCGAGTCCGAATTCCTGCTCATAGAGGAGCGACGCCAAGGTAACGAACCCAATCAGTCCGGTGGCCAGGAAAGGCAGGCTGTACCAAATCCGTTTCAAGGATCGAACTTTGTGCACTGTTCGCCAACTCTCAGAAAATGAGGGTGGACTTTCCTCGGTGTCAGCAATTTCGGCGTTGACACCTGTGGCGAGTCGTTCCCAACGACCACGCACCGGCTCGCGCATTCTGAGAGCAAGTAGGGCAAAGATCACCGTGGGAATCACGAAAACCAAAAATGGGGTGCGCCATCCAAAGTAGAAAGCGAGAAGGCCCGCAGAGAGGGGCCCGACAAAGCTGCCAACCGCATTTGCTGCCCGATGGACTGAATAGACCTTGGTTCGAGTTTCTATTGGGTAGTAGTCGGCAATCAAAGAGTTATGGGTTGGATCGATGACAGCCTTACCAAGCGATGATCCGCTTCGAGCCACGGTTAAAACAATCAAACCGGCTGCCAATCCAGTCAATCCCGAAAAGACGGCCCAGACCAGTGCTCCACCGGCCACTAGGGGAATCCGCGGCGATCGATCTGCCAACTGAGCAATGGGAACCTGCAAAGCGAGAGCGGCAACACTGGCTAAAGCCACTAACCCCAGCATGGTGCTCAGATCAAGATCAAAATGATCTCGAATCTCGGGCAACAGAATTCCAAAGGCTGCCCGGTCCAATTCATCGACCGCGTTGAGCCCGAAAAGGATGACTAGTGGATACGTGGCTTCCCCCGCACATAGACGACGCAGGGCCGCCAGGGGATGAATCAACACTTCGAATCGCGATGGCTGATGTGTCGTCATGACCGGCCCTTTGTTGTCAGTGCCGCATCTGATTCATCAATCAGCGTTTGATCAACTGCTGGTCCAACATCTTCTAAACCAGCCGCGCCGAGCGCTGTGATCCGATTCCTGGCAACTACGTGTCGATATTCGATACGACTTGCCAGTTCATCACGAATTCGAAAGATGAGAGCCGCAAGACCCCCGGGGAGAATCAAGAGCACCGCCAAAACCCCCACTCCCGAGGAAAGAAATCTCCATTCAGCGGACGTTACGAACCATTCCACACCGCGCAGATAAACCGCTCCTAGTACCGCACCAAACGATGACCCGAGGCCACCCACAATTGAGGCAGTGAAGACATCCAAACTGCGCCCCACTCCATAACTGTTCAGGTCAAAGCTGAAATTCAGATGTGCGAATAAGCCTCCCCCGACACCAGCGATAGCCCCCGATATTGCAAAGGCAGTCAGTTTTATCGCCGTACCCGGAATTGCATAGGACAAAGCGCTGCGCTCGTTATCTCGCAAAGCAACAATGGCTCGACCCGTTCGACTTTGGCGGATACCTCTGACTGCGACGAGAACTGCCAGCAAAATCAGCAAGGAAAAGACATAAAAGCGCGTCGGAGTCGAAATATCAACAAGACCAAAGATCGGTAGTCGTTCAATACGTTGCGCTGGTATCCAGCCAAAGAATCGATCGTTCAGCAACCATGAAGTGACACTCAAAGAAAAAACCAATGTGGTCACGGCTAAATACAAACCCCGAAGGCGCAACGCGGGAAGACCGACAATGAACGCGGCCAGTGCACCAGCGCCAGCACCAATTATGAGCGCCAAAAGTAGATCGACATTCCACGCCGAAGTGCACTTCGCACTCACTGCGGCACCAACGGCGACAAAACCAAATTGCCCCAAAGAGATCTGCCCCGCCCAACCAGTGAGTACCACTAGTGACAATCCGATGATGGCGTACACGATGATCGCCGACACTTTGATTATCTGATCTGTTCGCAGAACAAATGGAACCAAGATAAGTCCTGTCACCAGAATTGCCCAGGAGCCCCAGCGCATCAGTCGAACCAATCCAAGCCGGGCGACTTCGGGGACCATATCTCGAACTTCATCGGCGAGACGCCAGGACATCTGCACGTCTTGATCCGATCGGGTGGTCTCTCTGCGCTGCATGAGCAGGGCAACCATGACCGCAGCACCAACAAAAGGCGCGACAAGAAGGGGACTTGACGCATTCCACTGCACTCCATACTCGAAAATGCCAAGGGCGATTGCCGCGATAGCCACCGTAGGAAGATGTCGAAGACGCCCTATGACCAAAGCAGCTAAGGCCAACACCAACGTTGACAGAGACAATGCACTGCCAAGTGGAACTCCGAGAATGCCAGCGCGTAGAAATAGAGCAAGAAATGACAAGGCCGCTGCCAACATCCACACCACCGTGGACAGCCAACCAACTGGGATACCAAGCAGAGCGGCTCGGTCACTGCGCTCAGCAGCGGCGCGAACTGCGGTTCCGAGGCGGGTCTGGGACAAAAAGAGCCCCACGGCCAACATGGCCAATGGAGCAATGATCACGGCCATGAGATCGTTGGCGTTCAAGATGAACGAACCGATGGTCAATTTCCAGTCAAAGGGTGCCGGAATTCTCTGGGATGCTGCTGCTTCATCCCAGAGTCGAGGAATTTGCAAAGAGAGCACCGCTAAAAGTTGCGTGATGCCAATAGTTGCGACGGTCAATACCAGCCGCGGCGAGCGTACAAATCGGCGAACAACCGCCAACTCCACAATCGCTCCGAGCACAACAGAAGCCACGAAACCCACCACGAGCCCAAAGGCGTAGGGAAGTCCTGAGAACACCACCAGACCAACCGAAAGTATGGTCGGGACAAACCCAAGGTCTGCTTGGGCGAAGTTAATGACCCGATTGGCTCGATAGACCAGGGCCATTCCCACTGCAAGCAGAGCGGTCAAGAGACCGATCACTGCGCCGCGAATCCACGCTCCCGCCGGCAATCCAAAAAACGCAAGTTGAACTGCGACCAGGCCAATTGCCGGTGCTAAACGCAATATCAAAGACCACCCGGATGTCCAGATCCGATTCATTGTTGTCACGATGCCCCCATCGATCCCCCGGGTATCTCTGAATGGTTCTCACTTCAAGTTCCCACCACTACGGGTGGATCCACGAACTATTCAACGATTGAACATGATTAGCACATCGGTGGAAGTCCATAGCCACTGGCCACTGGCCAGGAGATCTGGCTCTACTTGAGATCGCCAAATTTACTGTCAGGTGGCATGAAACTACCTGTGGGAGTAGTGTCCGAACGGTGGGAACTGTGCGCCGACAGATTTTTATTGAGGCTCCAGCCGACACAGTGTGGTCACTCGTTGGTGACCCGGCCCGTTTACATGAATGGTTCCCCATTACTGATTGTCAGGTTGAAGGTTCCAAACGATGGATCACACTGGCCAGTGGTTTGAAATTCGAAGAAGACATCATCACTTTGGATCATGTCCACCGACGTTTTCAATACCGCATTGTCAATAACCCAATAGTCACCCACCATCTTGGAACAGTTGACGTCATTCCCGATGGAGACCACCGTTGTCTTGTGATGTACAGCACCGACGTCGACCCCGAGGTCATGGCCTTGATTATCGGAGGCGCGGCCGGCGCCGGACTTGAACATTTACAAGAACTCATGACCCCCGGGAGGCCCTGATGGGTCGCAAGATCCTCTTCATAACCACTGATCAACAACGATTCGATGCTCTGGGATGTAACGGAGGCGCTATCGCCCGCACCCCACATCTAGATGCTCTGTCTTCCTCCGGCATCAACTACCAACGTGCTCACCCGCAAAGTGTTGTTTGTATGCCCTCACGTGCCACCATGATCACCGGACAACACGTTGCCACCCACGGAGTCTGGATGAATGGCGTACCACTGCCGACCAATGCCCCCAGTGTGGCTGAAACACTCCATGACGCTGGCTACGCCACCGCACTCATTGGGAAAGCTCACTTTGAACCGTTTCTTGATCCATTCCTTCGTTTCACTGAGAATCGTTTAGCGGTTTTTGGAGAGCACCAGGCCTTCCACGATGGCCGTTTACATCGTGGTTTCGATCACCTGGAAACTGCCACCCACGGTGCGGCCGGTTCGTTCCACTACGCCCAATGGATATTGAAAAATCACCCCGAGGCCATGGGGATGTATTACCGAGTTCTTGACCACGAACTTCAGGTCAACGCGGCTGGAGGCGGCGACACGGGGGCACCCCAGGCTCATCACAATGCCATCCCCCGCGAGTGGTATCACACTGATTGGGTGGCCGATCGAACAATTGCCTGGTTGGACTCTCTCGATGAAGACCGTGACTGGTTTTGCTGGGTGAGCTTTCCTGATCCGCATCATCCCTGGGACCCACCGAGTTCGGAACTGCATCGAGTGCCGTGGCAAGACCTTGAACTCCCCATCGGCTATCCCGCTGATCGACACGAACGCGAAGCGATCCTCGATGGCAAACCGCGACATTGGCGCCAATGGTACGAAGGCCAGTTCTACTCCAATTACGAAGCCCCGGCCCGTTGGGTCCCCAAAACCTTGACTGATGACCAAGTACGCGAAGTCAATGCCCTGACCCATATCGAAAACGAACTCATCGACGAAGCCATCGGCCGCGTCTTGCGCCATGTTGAATCTCGCGGTTGGCAGAACGACACCGACATCATCTACTCCACTGATCACGGTGAACTTCAAGGTGATTTCGGTTTGCTGTTCAAGGGTCCATATCACGTGGACTCACTGATGCGCTTGCCCTTGATTTGGCGTCCCGCTCCATCGGCAGCAGTGCAAACGGCCAACCCCGGGTCCGCGCTCTGGGCGACCACGCCCTTTCGTTAGGCCTTCGTAAACGCAGCCGGCAGA
>JBJOFA010000033.1:0-8940 GCA_046049015.1 Actinomycetota bacterium
GACATCGTCCCGCAAATATTGATCAAGTACTTTCCAACGGGCTCAAACTTGAACATTTCGTAGAACGAGGCGGTGCCGTAAACCTCGGCCGAGGTTGCTCCGACTAATTCACCGATGTGCACCATGGCGTCATTAGTGACGTAACCATCTTGCTCTTGAGCCAAATGCAAAAGTGGAATCATGGCCGAACGCGAACGCGGGTAACGGCCAATAATTTCTTTAGCGAGCCGCAGATTGTCTTCAGATAAACGCGCCATCAGCGATCCACCTCCCCCAGTACAGGGTCGATGGAGGATATGACCGCCACCGCATCGGCCACCATGCCCCCGCGCATCATGTGCGGCAGAGTTTGGATGTTCACGAAACTCGGGGCTCGCATGTGAATGCGATAGGGCTTGGGTCCGCCATCACTGACGATGTAACAGCCGATCTCACCGCGAGGGCTTTCGATGGCCACGTAGACCTCACCTTCAGGAACTCGGAAACCCTCGGTGAAAATCTTGAAGTGGTGAATGAGCGCTTCCATCGACTCATCGATTCGGGCTCGAGGTGGCGGGGTGACTTTCTTGTTCTGAATGCGATAGTCACCGGAGGGCATGCGATCAAGAATCTGATACAGAATGCGGATCGACTCACGAATCTCGTTCAAACGAATTGCGTATCGATCAAAGGCGTCGCCATAGGTACCGACGATGACGTCGAATTCCAGACCCTCGTACTTCATATAGGGCTGATCTCGACGAAGATCCCAAGCCACACCCGTTGAACGCAAAATAGGACCGCTGGCACCGAGAGCGAGCGCTTCATCGCGAGTGATGACTCCAACTCCCTGTAGGCGTTCTCGCCAAATGGGTTGGTTCGTCATCAAGATGTCGTATTCCTCAAGTCGCCCGGGCAACATCTCAAGAATTGCCAGCACATCATCTCGCCAACCAGGTGGCAGATCGGCAGCCAATCCACCAGGACGGATGAAGTTGTGATTCATCCGCAGGCCAGTGACCTTTTGGAAGAAACGAAGAACCTCTTCGCGCTCGCGCCAGCCGTACAACATCATGGAGACTGCGCCAAGATCCATGCCATTCGTCGCCAAGAACAACAGATGGCTGCTGATGCGGTTCATTTCCGAAAGCAACATGCGCATCCACACCGCTCGTTCGGGAATGTCCCCATCAATACCCAACAATTTTTCTACCGCCAGAGAAAAAACCAGTTCATTGTTCAGAGGGCTGAGGTAGTCCATCCGGGTGACGTTGGTGCCACCTTGAAGATACGTCAGCTCCTCACCGGTCTTTTCCATGCCGGTGTGCAGGTAGCCAATAATCGGCTTACATCGCAAAACCGTTTCACCTTGAAGTTCCAACATGAGTCGAAGCACGCCATGGGTACTTGGATGCTGGGGACCCATATTGATGATCATGGTTTGATCTTCATCAGGATCTGCTGGCACCCCACCGAGTGCGGCGGCTTCTTTTTCACTCATCCGCAGAACAGAGCCGACTTCTCGCAATAAGGCCTTAGCCCCAAGTTCGCTGCGGGGCTGCATTTCTTGCGCGCCTTCGCTGGTCTGGCGAATGTTGTCGAGCGTGGTCATGCGTGTGATCCTTTGAATTGCACCGGAATCCGGCCCACTTCGTAGTCCTTGCGCAAGGGATGTCCATCCCAATCCTCAGGCATCAAAATACGCGTCAGATCCGGGTGTCCATCGAATGAAACGCCGAACATGTCGAAGACTTCCCGTTCCATGGCCTCAGTACCCGGCCACAGATCGAAGGCCGTCGGCAAAACAGCATCTGATTCGGGAACCTGCACGCGCACCCGGATTCGATCACGAGAGGTAATCGACGTCAGATTCAGAACTATTTCGAATCGTTCACCCACAATTCCGGCCGGCAAGGTGCGACCCGGATGCGTGAGGTAGTCAACTGCGGTGAGATCTGAACACATGGTGTAGCCATCATCAAGCAGCTTTTTCAGCAGAGGGATGTACTGCTCTCGTGTTGGGAAAACGACGCTTTGATCGCGAATAACTGCCGAGGCACAACCATGAATCAACTCGACGGCATCATTGTTGTCGCTCATCAGGCCATCCCCAGCCGAGAAGTACTCAATTGCACCGGAGCAGGTTGGGACGGAATCTCAGTGATGTGAATATTCGCTCCGGCACCAGAGGCAATTCGACGGCGCATGAGTTCACCGTCTTCGATCTTCTGATGCAACGTCTCAATGGCATGAATCAAAGTCTCAGGCGTGGGAGGGCAACCTGGGGCGTAGACATCGACCGGCACGATCTGATCCACTCCCTGAATGATGGCGTAGTTATTGAACATGCCGCCGCTTGAAGCACACACACCCATGGAGATGACCCACTTTGGCTCCATCATTTGGTCATAGACCTGTCGGAGTACCGGAGCCATTTTCTGACTCACTCGACCGGCCACGATCATGATGTCAGCCTGACGCGGCGAGGCGCGAAAAACTTCCATGCCGAATCGAGCGATGTCATAGTGCGGACCGCCAGTGCCCATCATTTCAATGGCGCAGCAGGCCAAACCAAATGTTGCACCCCAACTTGAACGACTCCGCGCCCACTTCACCAAATCTTCAATGCGACCAGTGACGATGTTGTGATCAAGACCACCAAGGCCATCGTCGAGAACATTGCGAACCACACTCACGTCTGAACCTCCGTTACTCAGGCAGCCTGGTCGGTGTCAGCAGGACTGGCGTCAAGACGTCCGTCAAGACCGACCCGACGGATCGTAGACGTCGAAGTGCGAGCCGCAGTAACTCCCTCCACCAGTCGCCGAGCCTTGGCTACCGGTCCCCAGTCCAAAGCACCGCGAGCCACCACATAGACGAAGGCCATGAAGAAGACGGCGCTGAAAGCCAGCATCTCCCAAAAAGCAAAGGCCCCTAGCTCTCCCTGGCTGACGGCGTAGGGGTAAATAAAGATGATTTCAATGTCGAACATGACGAACAACATGGCCACGATGTAAAAACTCACCGGAAAACGCTCTGGTGGTTCACGACTGGGCACGATGCCACATTCATAGGGGGCTTCTTTAGCCGCCGAAGGCCGATTCGGAGCCAACAAGGTTGAAGCCACAAAACTGAGCGCACCAAAAAGAATGGCCAGAACCATAAGAACGATGACCGGAAGGTACTGGCCCATGAATCAGGTCCTAGCTGGAACGAGCTGTCCAGATCGATTCGCTTGTACCAGTCGGTCGCGCCGATGCAGCAACCAACAAGAAACCAAGAAGATAATAAGAGAGCCGATGGTGATCAAAGCTGCCGGCTGACGTTGGCTTCCCAGGTCGCGCACCATGATGACGTATTGGTGAGGTTGGCTTTGATCAATGACCGGACGGGCTGGAGCTCGACCTGGTTCGACGCGCTGCGGAATGACCGGGGCGATTTCAACAATGGCGTACTTGGGCTTATGGAAAAATGCTAGGAAGTCGACATTGTCGCCGATCTTCGGGTAGCGCTCGCCACCACGCTCAAACACGGCTACGGCCTCGTATTCACCTGCCGAATACAATTCGGCTTCAACCTGAATGATTTCATCAGCGGCGGCAATGGCTTGTCCTCGGCCTTGATCATCGTCGGGCAAACGCTGCCAACCCTCAGACACCAGCGCATCAGAAGCTCCAGCAGCGACTTCACTAAAAGACGCCTCTGCAGACGCCGTTATCGGGGCGTCAAGAATTTCAGCGTCAATCAATTGCCGGCCGTCACGCACAATGGTGAACGGATCAGCCGGCTGCCAACTGGGCAATTGCCCTTGAAGACCGATGCCGTAGGTCCACCAGATAGCACCCATCGAAGCCATCCAGCCAAAGAGACCCGCAATTGCCACCAAAAATCCCAGTCGCGCCCCCAGGTTGGTTCCCAACAAAAGGTAGGTAGAACCAACAAGAGCCACCAAGCCAATAATGACGGTGAGGGCACCGCGGAGTTCGGGTTCCCAAGCGATACTGAGCAACGGGGTCATAGTTCGTTCCGGACGTAATTCACGATCTGTTGGATCTGTTCTTCAGTGAGCAAACTGCCAAAGCCGGGCATACGACCACTGCCTTGACCCTGAACACCGTACTTCGCGCCGTACTTGGATCCCGACTTGATGAAGTCGATCATCTCTTGTTCGGTGGCGAAGTGATTATTGGTGGCTCCACCAGTGAGGTTCCAACCAAAGGCTCCAGCTCCGGTCTGGCCTGGCTGTCCCCAACTCCAACCCGGAGTATGACAACGAGCGCAACTGTAGGCCCCGGCACTCAGTTCAAGATTGAAAAGGGCCTCACCGACTGAGTCGTAGAGCCCGTCAGCGACGGCCTTCTCAGCGGCTGCTTGAATCTTTTCCTGTTCCGCAGTGGGCAGATGACCACCTTGACAAGTCCGGGGGTCAGCACCTTGGACCGCACAATTTTCCCGAGGAATCTGAATACTCTTCAGGTATTCGATCAGTGTCTGAATCTGCTGATCGTTCATTGGTCCGCCACCTTTGATACCCCAAGGCGACATTGGCGAGAAAGGACGACCGTAATCAAGGATGAAGCGAACTTCATCTTCGTCAAAGCGGTAGAACACCGTATTCAAAGCCGGCGCCTTCCAGGACACGGCATTTACCAAACCGGTCTTGGAATCAGTCACCGTGTAAGGCGCGGCACCACCCGTGGCATTCATACCACCATGACAACCGGCGCAGTTGAATCCGCCATCAGCGGTTGCGGCGAAAAGATTTGATCCCCACGAAACAAAGCGGTTGGCCTGGCCGTTGATCGCTCCGGCCTGGCGACTTGGTTCAAATAGCCAGTAGGCCGGTAAACCAATGGTGACCGTGGCCAGTAGCAGTACACCATAAAACTGCACCCGCTGGAGGCGCTTACCTTCAAGAACTTCGTCGTCGTAATAGGGCTTGCGATTGGCTGCCAGCTCAATTTCCGAACCGATTTCGGCCCGGCCTGCTGAACGATTGAAAAATGCGTAAACAAGCCAACCGATAGTGAAGGTGAGGGCAATGACTATGGCGAAAGTATTGGTTGCAGAAGCAATCATGATCAGTGGTCTCCTCCACCCGTAATGCAGTGCGGACCTTCAGCTTCTTGTCCAGTGGTGTTGACACCAATGGCCGGACCGTTAAACACCGTTCCCGTGTCAACAATGACATTGCCATTCGAGACAGAAACACCAAAACGGTCCATACCGCGTGGGGCCGGACCGGCTTTTTTCTCGCCGACCCGGTTGTACTGCGAACCGTGGCAAGGGCATTCGAACCATTGCGAACTCTTGCATTCCGGAACTCGGCAACCAAGGTGCGGACACTTCTGATACAGCGCCACCAAACCGGCTTCCATTCCCGCCAACACCGAAGGCTGATTGGCATAAGACGCGCGCGCTTTTGGAAGTGCGTCAACGGGATACGAAGTCAGCCAGGTTCGCGCCTCGGGCTTGTACACGAAACCTTTATCGCTACGAATCTGTACCAGGAGATCGTCGAGACGACCAATGGTGACTTTGGATCCGAATCCTCCACCAGCGCGGGGCCACAAGAAGGCCACGACCGCCACGCCGAACGAAGCAATACTGGCCGTCATCATGGTCACGGCGGCTCGGTTGAAGAACTGACGTCGCGAGACTTCCACTGATTCTGGATCCGGAGCCTGCCAGGCCACCGGCGCTACCTCAGCAGCTTTGGCCAATTCAGTGCTTCGGGCTGAAGTTACGGCGGCTTCGTAGGAAGATCCTGTGGGTCCTGCTCCTGATTCGGCTTTGACAGCGCGGTCTCGCTTCACGGTCTCCCGAGAAAGAGCACCAGCGCCTCGCACATCGGTACGACGCGCTGAAGTAACGAGTACGACAATGGCCAATGCGCCGATCACGGCAACGGCGATGAGAATTGTTGCTAGTGGTGACATGATTACCTCACAACTCGAAGAAGAGGCCGTCCCGCCAGGGGAAGACGAAGTTGAATCCAGGACCACGGAAGAACGAGCCAATCATCACAAGAACTGCCCAGAACATGAGATGAACGGTCATCAATGACGTGGCGAACTTGCGATCCTCAGGCTTATTCGATGGGTTCTTGTCGATATACGGCGCCAAGATCAAGGCAAAGAGCGCCACACCGGGAATGGTTACTCCCGCCACCATGGGATGGAACATGGTCAACAGTTCCTGCAGACCCAAGAAGTACCACGGGGCTTTGGACGGGTTCGGAGTCTGGTTCGGGTTCGCCAACTGCAACAGTGGAGCGTTCACGAAAATTGAGAAGAAGAACAGAAAAGCGGTACAAGCTAAAGCGGCGACGAATTCCACGGCCAAAAGGTGCGGCCAGGTATGAACCTTGTCGACGGGAGTGGCCTTGACGTCTTGGATCGAACCGGACTTGACCACCGTCAGCAACCGTTGCGTATGGCCTCCGGGACCGGCTCCTACCGGAACTCCGCCGGCAGTTGCCGACGCCGCCACGACTGCTCCGATTTTTTCAGCAACGGCTACGCCACCGCCAGCTTCTTCGGTCTTGCCACGAGCTGCTTTGCTGCGCTCCAAAAGATGCGACGGGATACGAGAGTCAGAAGCAGCACTTGATTCAGTAGAGGCGCCCTGTTCAGCGGCGGCCTTGTCTCGCGCTGCTTGAGCCCGCTTCAAAAGGTGTTCTGGGATTTCAGTCATGACAAGTTCTCCCTTTCGTTACCAATAACAAAACCTTGATCACAGCGGACCGGAAATTCCGCCGTCCTTACGAACCCGCCAGAAGTGGATCGCCATAAAGATCACGATGACAAAAGGCAGCATGAGCACGTGAAGCACGTACCACCGCAAGAGGGTTTCTGAACCGATCTCCACACCGCCGAGCAAGACGAAGCGCACCTGAGAACCGAACACCGGTGTGTAACCCATCATGTTGGTTCCCACCGCCACGGCCCACATGGCTAACTGATCCCAAGGCAACAGGTAGCCGGTAAAAGACAACAGCAGAGTCAGAGTCAACAGCACCACGCCAATGACCCAGTTGAACTCACGAGGGGCTTTGTACGCGCCGTGATAGAAGACTCGCGCCATATGCAAGAACACGGTGAGCACCATCAAGTGGGCTCCCCATCTATGCATATTTCTCACCAGTAATCCGAAGGCCACCGACGTCTGCAAACTGCTGATGTCGTTCCAAGCTGCCGTGGCCTCAGGACGGTAGAAGAACATCAAAAAGATGCCGGTCACGGTCAGCAAGATGAACAAGAAAAAGCTCAGGCCACCGAGGCACAAGGTGTAACTGACCTTGACCGCGTGGCGCTTCACTTTCACCGGATGCAAGTGGTACAGCACCGAGTTCATGATGACGTACGAACGGTTACGCGGGCTGTCGGTATAGCCCTTACGGAAGATCGAGCCCGGACGGAAGATCGAGTTCCAAGCCTGACTGGCTTGAACATTTTCGACCGTCTTGTTCAGACGCTCTTTTGCTGTTGGTCGGGAATCGTCAATGACTTTGGCCATGATCTCTCCTAGAAGCGCATTCCGTAGGCGTAACCGTGATTAGCGGTACGGGTGTGAGTGTCGCCGGTCGCCAAAGCGGCGCCGGCCTTTCCGAGAATGATGACCCCTGTAGGGCAACGATCAACACACAGGGCGCAGCGAGTGCACACATCGTCATCAATGATGAACAAGACGTTGTCACTGGGATCAACGCCCGGACGTTCAGTGTTGGTGGCTTCGACTACTGCGTCGGGGGTGACCATGTGGATGCACTTCCACGGGCAGATGTCTACGCAACCCTCGCACATGATGCATTCGGACTGATCAATGTGAATGAACTGCTTGGGCTTGACAGCCTTCGTCAAATAGTCAGCATCTACCTCGACCAGTTGATACTGATCGGTGTAGGGCATCATCGGGGGATTTGCATCAGTGCGCGCCATGTCAGACCTTTTCCAACATCAAGCTTTCTTCACCAATGGGCGACCGTAGGACGACTGCTCAATCTCAGTGGACTTTGTGGTGCCACGCTTTTGCCACCATGACCACATGTAGATCTGCGTTCCTAGGAATAAACCGTAAATGACCGTCACGATGATGTCGCCGACCTGCAGATAGTTGATGTCAAAGGGGAAGCTGCCACCTTTGGCCTGGGATCTAAAGATGCCACCAGGTCCGTACAACATCTTGTCCGACTGCCAGCCCAGTTCGTTCTGCACATGAACTAACCACTGGTGAGGTACAACGCCGTAGGCCAAAAACATCACGAAGAAGGCGTAAACCGAACCGACCATGGCCTCTCCCCAACTCACTGGAGTACCGATGGGGCGGCGTTTTCCATACACAAAAACGAGACCCGTCAGAATCAGGGTCAGAACCAAGGAGAACAGGAAAGCCTGATTCATTCCTGGCCACTTCAGAATGTCGATCGCCAGCATCTAGCCGGTCACCCTTCCTTAGTCAACAAGTGAAACTTTGGTCAATGTGCCACTAACCACTAAACCTCACTGAACCCACTAACCCTCACTGGACTCTGAGTCAATCGGCGATAGATGCAGGTCTAGTGGTCCGGACCCAAATTTCAGAGGTTGTGCGATAGTTCCCCGTGAGAACTCTTTCTCGCCGTGGCACCGGTCACTTTTAATGAATTGGCTGAGGTGTCCTCTTCGGTGATGTGACTTCTCTCTTGCATCACTTCGGTTCTGGGATTTCCCATTGACACCCAAGGGGGCTCTACAGTTGAAGCCAGCGCGACCAACTTCTTTTGAAGTAATCGTGAGAGAAGTCTTAATAGAGTCGTACGGGTCGCCCGGAAGTTAGCCTGGTCTCCAGGTTCCGCGCCCCATCGCATGTTTGCCCCCAAGCCCGAAAGGACTGGTCAGTGACCGAAATTCCCGAGCACCTCCTGAAACGGTCCCGAGACCGCAAAGCTGCTGAAGGCGGCAGTTCTGACAGTGGGGCATC
>JBJOFA010000034.1:0-8131 GCA_046049015.1 Actinomycetota bacterium
GCGATGAATGAAGATTTCGTTCGGCTGGGGGTGGCTAAAGGTCTGAGCAATCGAATTATTCTTCGCCGCTATGTTCTTCGCGCGGCCCTGGTTCCAATCGTCACCGTGGCCGGACTTGATTTCGCGGCCCTATTAGGGGGAGCCATTATCACCGAGAGCGTTTTTTCACTCCCGGGAATGGGTCGAATGACTATTCGGGCAGTGGTGGATTCTGATCTACCAATCCTGGTGGGAACGACGATGGTGTCGGCGGTCTTCATTGTCCTAGCGAATGTCATTGTCGACATTATGTATGGCGTTTTAGATCCTCGGGTGCGGGCCAAATGAGCGACAACTCTTCGCCCAAGGCCGGAGTGTCTGATGTTGTGCTTTCGGTGCGCCATCTGACAGTTTCCTTCACCACCCCCGACGGTGTGGTGCGAGCTGTCAATGATGTGTCCTTTGACGTACGAGAGGGTCAAACGTTAGGCATTGTGGGGGAAAGTGGTTCCGGCAAGTCGGTGACGGCTGGTTCCATCATGCGACTGAATAACTCGGCGTCCGCAGTTACCACCGGGCAAGTATTAATTGGCGGTATCGACGTCCTTTCGGCAAGTGATGCTGAGGTGCGCCAGGTTCGAGGTCGAGATGTTGCCATGGTCTTTCAGGACCCGTTGTCAGCGCTGAATCCCTATTACACAGTTGGTGATCAGATTGCTGAGGCCTATCGCGCTCACCATCCAGGCGCCAGCAAAGCTGAAGTACGGGAAATTGTTCTCGACATTTTGAGCCGGGTAGGTATTCCGAATCCGGCAAAGAGAATTGATGAATACCCCCATCAATTCTCTGGAGGTATGCGCCAGAGAATTGTAATTGCGATTGCACTGGTGAACTCCCCAAAGATTCTCATAGCCGATGAGCCGACTACCGCCCTTGATGTCACTGTGCAGGCCCAGATTTTGGAGTTGATGGCCGAGATACAGCAGGCCACGAAAATGGCCATCATCTTGATTACTCATGACCTCGGAGTCATCGCCGAAGTAGCTGATGAAGTATTGGTTATGTACGGCGGTCGAGTCGTGGAGCAATCCAGTGTTCAGGCATTATTCGAGGTGTCAACGCACCCCTACTCTTGGGGGTTACTTGGAGCGGTGCTCAGTATTGAAGACGTCAATGCTGAGTTCTTGCACACCATTTCGGGCACCCCGCCTTCGCTGATTTCAATACCTTCTGGCTGTTCGTTTCATCCTCGCTGTGAATTTGCGCCCACAGTTGGCTTGCCGTGCTCCACGATTGTGCCACCACTTGAGATGGTTACCGGGACGGCTTCATTATCAGCATGTCACCTTGATGACGTCCGCAAAGTTGAGTTCGGTCGCAAGATCGGTTTAGGAAGTCAGGCATTTCATGAAGCGGAGAGTGGATCGAAATGAGCGCGCCCGACATTGTCCTTGAAGGACGTGATTTGGTGAAGTATTTCCCGGCGGGATCGACTCGTTGGCTGAGCCGGCCCACGGGGACGGTTCAAGCAGTTGACGGCGTCTCCTTCGCTCTGCGTCGAGGAACGACATTAGGCATTGTCGGGGAGTCAGGTTGTGGAAAATCCACGCTGGCGCGCGTCATCACCAGGCTTTTGGATCCTTCATCAGGGTCGCTTTTTCTGGAAGGTCAAGATGTCACGAAACTTCGAGGTAGCGAACTGCGGGAGTTTCGTCGGAAGGTTCAGATCATCTTCCAGGATCCATATTCATCATTGAACCCGCGCCACAGTGTCGGGCAGATTATTTCGCTGCCGATGAAGGTTCAAAAAATGGTCTCGCCGCAAGGCGAAAAGGCCCGAGTTCAAGAACTCATGGAATTAGTGGGTCTCAACCCCGAGCACTACAACCGTTATCCACACGAATTCTCTGGGGGTCAAAGACAGCGTATTGGGATTGCTCGAGCGCTTTCATTAAATCCAGAGATCATCGTTGCCGATGAACCAGTATCGGCGTTAGACGTTTCTATTCAGGCTCAGATTTTGAATTTGATGCAACGACTGCAACGGGAACTCAATTTGTCCTACGTTTTTATTGCTCACGATCTTTCTGTGGTACGAAGAATCTCCGATGATTTGGGAGTGATGTACCTGGGCAAGTTGGTGGAATCTGGACCAGCTGATGCTTTGTATAGCGATCCACGTCACCCCTACACAAAGACCCTTCTTTCGGCAGTTCCCATTGCCAACCCGGTTCGGGCGCGCCAGCATCAGCGCATCATCCTCTCTGGTGAAGTGCCATCGCCGATCAACCCGCCTTCGGGTTGTCGTTTCCGAACCCGTTGTTGGAAAGCCGAGGATCGATGTGCAACCGAGGAGCCACAACTCAATCCTTCTGAGGTCGAGGGGCTAGGGGACGGCCGTCGGGTGGCCTGTCATTTTCCCGAGTGGCTCGAATCAGATGAACAGACGCGAATTTCGAAAATTGGCGCCGCTAAGCCAATTGGGGATAGATCAATTGGGAGCAGGTAGCGTGAGCGTGTCTTCGCCGTTCAGGGCACGGTTTGTGAACTAAATAATTGGTAGCCCTGTGGCTCTCCGTGGAACTTAGGTCCAAAAGGGCTATCATTGTTAACTGATTTAGCGAATTTTTGATGCGGAGTAAAGGCGGATTTTTCGGTGGAGGTTTGGTCATGAAGAGCTTGAGGGTCATCGCTGGCGCCCTACTGCCGATTGCCTTGTTGGCGGCTTGCTCCGCAGCGACATCTTCAAGCGAATACAACTTCGATTGTCCCGAGGGTGGTTTGGCTCAAGTGACGCTGATGAACTTGGCCAATGGCGCCCGAGACGAACTCATCATTTCTGAGCGTCTAGATGCCATTCAGGTCGATGTCGAGCGGGCTTTTGACTGTGAAGCTCAGTTCACCCTGGCGGCGTGGTCCTCGTCTTCGGCCTCTGCGGTAGTCCTTTTCGATGGACAGCTGGTGACTGCTGGGGCCAGTGAAATCGGGCGTGACCGCAAAATAAAAGAAGCAGCTGACGAGGTCATGGATGAAATTCGCGCCAAGTTGGAGGAGGCAATTCCGGCCATCGACGGCTCGAAGAGCGATATGACGGCCGCTTTTGCCATTGCTGCCGACCGATTCCAAGTGGTCTCGCCGGAAACTCAGAAGCGCCTCTCAATTTTTGCTGACGGTATTTCAACCACGGGCACCGCCGAGAACAATTCCCCGACCCTGAGCGAAGAGGACATGATTCGCCTGGCCCAGACCCTTACCCTCGTTGATCTGGCTGGAGTTGACGTGGCCATTCTGGGGGCGGGACGTATTGCCGGGACCGAGCAACCGCCAGAGGACTACGTAGCCAAACTTCGGATATATCTCACTGAAATGTGCGAGTTGACCGGGGCGAACTGCCGGGTAGCCTCGTCCAGCAGCAATCTTTAGAGCCCGATTATGGGACATCATCAATTTGGGTTCGGGGAAATTAGGGAGATTAGCAATGGGTTTATTCGAAACTCGGCGTCGCAAGGGAGTCGAAGTGGACTCTTATGCGGTGTCCACGCGCGCACTGCAAAATTCGTTGGATCAAGACCCCATCGAGACGGGATCAGCGATTCGTATCGATCCCACCGGCCTCGAGTCCGCCCGACCAATGTCCACTGAAGACGTTCCCCACGTCGTGGCCCAATTTGTTCTGGAGGGTCGGGCGCAAGTCGCTGAATTTGCCGCTAGAGCGAGCGCGGCGATTCGCGAACCTCTCTCTGATGCCCGGGCTGCCCGTTTCGAAGCGGTACAGCAGGCGAAGGCTCGTCGTTTGATGTTGGAAAGTTATCGAGCGGCGTTGACCCGACATGCCATGGCCCAGCGAGTACTTGGACCTCATGTTCGATTCCATGGATTCACCGGAAAGTCATTATGGGTTGCCTGTTTGTTGTTGGGTGACGCCGCGGCCATGACGTTGGCTCTGACCTACGGTGGCGAGTCACCCTTTATCGCAGCAATTTTTGCGGTGGCCGTCGGTTCCGCCGTGATCATTATCGGTAAAACGGCAGATGACCTTCGCCGTGTTTCACTCGCCCGGTCGCTAGCCGGAGAGGATTTCGAAGCAAAGACGGTGGTTGATGCAGTCTTTGGTGTTCCCAACAGTGAGCATCCAGTTAATCAGCGGATGCATTTGGCTTTTGGTTTTGCCGCCGTCTTAGCCACCTTCGCTGTTGTGGTCTATCGAACTGCTGAAGAAAGTTTTGCCCTTGGTTTAGCATTTGGTCTGTGGACCTTGCTGATTAGTTTGGCCTCCTTCGCTAACTCTTGGTACTACTGCGACCCGGCCAAGACCTTCATTTCGTTATCGTCCAAAGCAGTGCGCGATGCCGAAAATATCTGGCGCTCACATCCGATTGATGCCATCGAAGATCACAATCGTTCCATAGAGACCGCCCGCCACATTGTGGCGGAGTTCCGCCGCCACGCAGAAGCTAACTGGCACATGGTGATGGCCGGTGCATCGGCAGCGGTAGTGGCTAATCCTCAAGTCTTCGGTGTCTCACAGCCTTACGGACACAGTCTGCTGTCAATGAGCGTGCCAGAAACCGAGTGGCCGAATCTCAATGAGTACGTGGAAATCGTGGACCCCGACGATGTGGTCACGAGGTACGGGGATCTGGACGACGAGGATTATGAATTCGATTCAGCGGTCGTTTTTGCCGACCAGGACGCCACGAATCAGATCATTCGCCCATCTGGGGTGCTCAATCCGGAATGACCGTGTCGGGTTCGGGATCGTTGAACTGGATCCCCTGATTGGTCAGATAATGGTTAGGGTCTAGACATGGCTCGAGGACGAAAATCGTCTCGTGGTAGTGGGCGTTCACGACCGACAGAATCAAGTCGTTCGAGATCACGCCGAGCCTCAACGCCTCGGCAAGTTCAATCCCGTGGGTCAGTACGTCGACCGAACTCTCGTAGAAGGTCATCGCGTCGATCCTTGCCGCGATCTCGGGCCTGGTTAGTAGTGCCGTTGGTGCTCCTATTTCTTCTCGGCGGAGGGGCGGCGTTGGTGACTCAATGGGACCGCTTGCCGTTTGATTCGTTGCAACAGTCCCGAACTCCAAGCGACCTTGGACGCTTCAAAGGATTAGACGGCATAACAATTGAAACGGCTGACACCACGATGTACTGGTGGCGTATGTCCACGGTAGACGAGGGCGTGTCTACTGATGATTTACCCTCGGAATTCACCCCTCAAGACGGAGACGCTCTCCTTCAGCGAACTGTCTTGCCGGCAGGGATTACCTTCCGAGCAGACTCTGCTGAGTTGTCCTTAGAAGCCCTCGAAAACATCAGAACTGCGGCTCTGGCTATTCCGAATCCATTCATCAAAATCACCGTCTTGTGCCATTCCTCCGCCGATGGCACTAAGGAAAGCCGACTTCCATTAAGTCAACGCCGCGCTGAAGTGCTGGCTGGCGAACTAGAGACAATTCTTTCTTTGACACCGGGCACTGTTGAACGTATGGGATTGGGTGACGAATATCCCGTTACCGGTATCGATCCGGAATCGCCAACTGGCCGTCTTGTGAATCGTCGCTGCGAAATCCTCGTCGAGTCCTAAAAATTTCGCCTCAGGGTCTAGCTAGAGATTTTTCGATGGCCGAATACAGGTCGTCATAGGTGTCGAGAGCTGCGAATTGGGGGAATTCGGCTATGACGTTTTGCGGGGCATGAAAGAGAAAGCCATGGTCTGCGGCTTGCAACATGGCGATGTCGTTATAGGAATCTCCCGACGCCACGATGTGATAGTTCAAGGATCGTAAAGACTCGACAGCCTTGCGCTTTTGATCTACTTGGCGTAGTTCGAAATCAATAATTTGATCGTCACTGACGATCAATCGATGACACAACAATGTTGGCATCCCAAGTTGCCGCATGAAAGGTCGACCGAATTGTTCAAAGGTGTCCGACAAAATAACGACCTGGCAGAGTTCGCGTAACCGATCTAAAAACGCGCCGGCGCCTTCCAGTGGCTGAAGAGTGGCAATGACCTCTTCAATACGGCTCATGGTCAGACCGTGATGGTCAAGATGGGCCAGCCTTTGTCGCATTAAAAGGTCATAGTCAGGTTCATCGCGAGTGGTCCGCCTCAACTCATCGATGCCCGTGGCCTCGGCAACAGCGATCCAGATCTCTGGGATGAGAACCCCCTCCAGATCGAGGGTCACTATGTTTTGAGCAGGGCGTTCAGCAACGGCCATAACATCTTCCCTTCATCACAGGCCCATGTCTTTGGCGATGATGCTTTTCATGACTTCGGTCGTTCCCCCGTAAATGGTGGTTACTCGGGCGTCGGCATAGGCCCGCGCTATGGCGTATTCCGCCATATAGCCGTATCCGCCAAAGAGTTGCAGACAGCGGTCAATAACCGATTTCTGCAATTCGGTGCACCAGTATTTGGCAATGGCCGCTTCGGCTGCGGTCAATGTACCAGCGTTCAAGGCCAGGATTGATTGATCAATAAACGCTTGCGCTACATCAACGGCGGCTCTTTGTTCAGCAAGGACAAATTTCGAATTTTGGAAAGCACTGATGGGCTGTCCGAATGCAGTTCGCTCCTTGACATAATCGACGGTCCAGTTGACCGCGGCTTTCGCGGAGGCCACTCCAGTGATGCCAATTGATAGACGCTCCTGGGCCAAATTTCCGGTGAGATATTTGAAGGCCTGCCCTTCATCTCCCAGCCGATTCTCTACGGGAACCTCGACATCATTGAAAAACAACTCGGCCGTGTCTTGGCTGTGCATGCCAATTTTGTCGAGATTTCGACCCCGTTCAAATCCAGGCATTCCTCGTTCGACGACCAGCAGAGTCATGCCGGTATGGCGCTGGGTGGGATCTGTTTTGGCAGCCACGATTATTACATCGGAATTGATGCCGTTGGTGATGAAGGTTTTGGAACCATTCAAGAAGTAGCGATCACCATCTCGTTTGGCCGTCGTGGCAATGCCGGCCAGGTCGCTTCCGGTTCCCGGTTCGGTCATGGCGATGGCAGTGATCAATTGGCCTGAGGCGATCCCTGGTAGCCAGCGCTGCTTTTGTTCCTCCGTACCAATATCGACGAAGTAGGGAGTGGTGATGTCGTTATGCAGAGTGAGGCCAAGTCCGGCTCCTCCAATTCCGGCATAGGCGAGTTCTTCAGCGAGGATGGCATTGAAACGGAAGTCTTGAGATCCACCGCCGCCGTATTCAGTAGGTATGGCCATGCCCAGAAAACCAGCATTTCCAGCGCGTTCGTAGAGTTCGCGCGGCGCGATCCCGGCTTGTTCCCAGTTCAAATAATGGGGAAGGATTTCTTTGGCGATGAAAGTTCGAAAACTGTCGGCAAATGCATGATGGTCATCGGAGTAGAGGGATCGTTCCACCTCTCTATTGTGGCCTCCACACACCTCAGGAGCCGAGTTTGCGACTCGGTTGGTCGCGCTCGGAAATCTCCTGAAATTGCTGTTTAGGCCCATCCTCCGGCGTAGGACACATATTGACCCGTCGTGAAACGACTGCTGCCGTCTAAAAATGTCATGCAGAACGAAGCAAACTCCGTCATTGTTCCCAGACGGCGCATCGGGACCTGGGCTTCAATGCGGGCTCGAATTTCGGGATCCTGCGCTCCGGTTGCCGCCAGGAATGCCGGGAAATCCATGTAGTTGGTGCCTACAGCATTCACCTGGACTCCGCTAGCGGCAATTTCGTGTGCCACATTGCGAACCAACATGGTGGCTCCAGCGCGCGCCGCCGAATAGAGCGGGGCTCCGGGGGTCGGTCGGGCCGCCGTCGCGCTAGTAATCACCAGAATTTGACCGGCTCCCGCTTTGGTCATTGGTGGAATCGCGGCTTGGAGGAAATGAAAAGGGGCGTCCATGCAACCGGCGATCACTGAACGCCACTGATCCTCGGTGGCGTTCACGAAGCGCCCAGTGACGATGTCCCCAGAGAACATGACGGCGGAATCCAAACGACCAAATCGATCAATGGCTGCTTGAACCAGTCTTTGCGACGAAGCAGCCACGGTGAGATCACGTACTCCGCTGACCACTTCTACTTCAGCTCCAAGATTGCGTAGTTCTATAACTAAGGGTTCTTTGGCTTCGCCGAGAACGAGATCAAATCCCCGCTGGGCCAGGTG
>JBJOFA010000035.1:0-7991 GCA_046049015.1 Actinomycetota bacterium
GGCACCAATATCAAGTACTGACTTTGGGGTCACTCCCCACCAGGCGCACATGTTGTGGACGGCAGTACCGAGATAGGCAATGGTGCGTCGATCATGAACTCCACCTCGCCCATAGAAGCGCTGGTAGTAGTCCGCCCCAAAACGACTCATGGGTTGGAACGCTAGACGTTGATGGTCAAAGAAGTTGATTCGGCTGGGGTTTCTGGTGGGTTCTCACGAAGACGAGAAGAGCCGATTGAGAAGCCGACGGTATTCCACCGTGTGGCGATCGGAACGAATATGCACCTGCCCGCGATCCAGTGGCACCGTCTTATCCGCCAAATACTCGATGACCCTGAGATCCTCGGTGAAGATCTTCATTTCATAGTCAATGGCTGCCAGGCGAGATTCAGCGGTGGGGCAATCATTGCGCAACATCAGCAGGTGAACCCTGGTTCGTTCAAGGGTCATTGGTTGGCACCACATGATGATGGCATTGATCATGCCGGTCATCGGCAGTTCCAATCGCAAATTGGCTGAGAATGGAACACGATAGTGATAGCGCATGAGGCGGGGCTGCGATAGGGGATGTTCTCCAGTGAGCACCTGTGGATCCTCATGATTGTCAATGACATGAGGGTATTCGACGTTAAAACTCCAACCGTCTGAGCCGCGTTGGGTGGAATAGTCCGAAACGAATCGATCCTGGTCGGAGCCAAAGGTTCCGGCGTGAACAAAAGGAAAATGCGAAAAATCCAAGAAGTTATCGATGGCTTGGGCGGCTCCAGCGGAGATGTCAACGGGTGGCATCCAGATCTTGTCGAGCATGGGATCGTCCCATTCAGGGATTTCTAAAACGTCGGTGACCGGCTCATCGAGAGCAACCCAGAGCAAGCCATATTTTTCTTGAGACTTCGGAGTTTGGAGTCGGGCCGCCGGCAGGGTGGCATCGGGACCCAGAGCAGGGACTACTACACACTGTCCCTCAGCATTGAATTGCCAGCCGTGATAGGGACATCGAAGAGAGTCGTCAACGACTTGTCCATCTGAGAGCCGAGCGAATCGGTGCGGACAGATATCAGCAAAGACTCGTAGTTCGCCATGTAAGCGCACGACGACGAGGGGCTCTCCGAGTAGCTCAATACGCGTCGGTGTCTCAGGAAATGATTGGGTGCGACCAACTGGATGCCAGAGGGGACGTAATTCCGGAGACAGGTTGGATATGGATCGTGCCGGCTCGGTCATCGCTCTTCGCGTTCATAAGGAATTCCGAGCGCTGCGGGAGCCCCAAGACGCCGATGGGCGAACTGTGTTGAAACAATGACCAGCACGATGATGGTCATAAAAAAGGGCAAGGCATCAAGAATGTCACCATTGATTTGGATATTGCGCGCCTTCAAAGTGATACTCATCGACTGCAACGCACCGAACAAATATGCACCAGCCAAGGTGAGCCCTGGTCGCCAGAATCCAAAGATGACCAGCGCGATGGCAATCCATCCGGCACCTTTGGTCATTCCATCGACCCAAGTGGGAACGATAGCCAAGCTGTAGTAAACGCCACCGAGTCCGGCGAGCGAACCGCCAAGGATGGTGTGCACGTATCGATACTTGATCACTGAGATGCCCATGGCGTCAGCAGTTTGTGGAGATTCGCCCACGGCGCGCAGTTGCAATCCAAAACGCGTGCGGAATAAGTAGATCGAGGCCAAGACCACCATCACCCACGAGGCATAGGTGAGCACGGTTTGCCGGAAAAGAATTGGACCCAGGATTGGGAGGTCGCCCCAGCCAAAAACATCGAGGGTGCGAATGGGGCGGGTGACGGGCTGAGCAGCCACTTTCCATACGTTGGCGAAATAGCTCGAAAGACCTACTGCGCCGGCAAAGATCGTGATCGCTAGTCCAGCGACAGTTTGATTGGTGCGCAAAGTGACGCAGAGGAAAGCGTGCAGGGACGCGGCACAGGCGCCAGCGAACATCCCCACCAGGATTGAGGCCAGAACGGTAAACCAAGCCGGCCCACCGATGTGTTGGGAGGCCCACGCTCCCGAGACTCCGCCTAAAAGCATCATGCCTTCGACCCCAAGATTCAGAACACCACTTCGTTCGGTGAAGACGCCTCCGAGGGCGGCAAAAAAGAGTGGGGTCCCGTAGAAGATCGCTGAAGCGGCGATGACGACCAACAAGCTGTTATTCATCCCACCACCTCATGTTGCAGTCGCTTGGGATTCCAACGCACTCGATATCTCAGGAGGATTTCGCCGGCGACTGAGGAAAACAGAATCAATCCCTGGAGTGTTCCAACAAGACCACTTGGAAAGTCGGGACCTTGAAGGGCGAAACCCGCATTGGTGAGTCCACCGATGACAACTGCGACAAAGATCGTTCCCAGAGGATTAAGTCGGGCCAGAGCGGCAACGACGATGCCGGTGTAGCCATATCCAGATAATTGCAAACCCTTGGCGTCGAGAATATGTCGGAAGTCGCCGACATCGGAGGCGCCTCCAAGTCCGGCCAGAGCTCCCGATAAGGCCATGACTGCGACGATGGTCCACTTGGTGCGAATACCAACGTAGGACGCGGCGCGCGGCGAATCAGCAATAACTCCCACTTCAAATCCGAAGCGGGTACGTCGATACAAAAGCCAAACGGCAATGGCTGCCACGATGGCCAAAAGGAATCCGAGGGCCACCTCAACCCCAAGAATTGAAAAGTCAACCCATTCACTGCGGTCACCAATGGGTTTACCCGAGGGGAAGCCCTGTGATCGAGGATCCCGCCAATACGAACGGGAATTGAAGATGAGGTAATTGAGCAAAATGCCGGCGAGATAATTCAACATCAAGGAGGTGATGATCTCATTTGTATTGAATCGAGCTCGAAGCACACCCACGATTGAGCCGTACGCTGCTCCGAAAAGCATGCCCATCACCATCATCCCAATGACCACCATGCCGGTTGGTTGTCCTTGCATGGCAATACCGGTCATCGAAGCTCCAATGGCGCCAACGTAAAGCTGGCCCTCGCCACCAATGTTGATGACACCCATTCGAAACGCCACCGCTGCGCACAGTCCGGTGAAGGCCAGTGGTGTCGCCGTTACCAGTGAACCTTGGAGCGCCCGACGCGAAGCAAATCCTCGTTCAAAGATTCGCAAGTACACATCGATGGGATTCTTTCCGGTCGCCATTAGGACCATGGCCCCAAGCACAAGAGCGGCCAAGAGAGAGAGAAGAGGAATGGTCCAGTTCAAACCCCGCGGTTGAACCAGGCGCTTTTCCAAACGGACCGGCGATCTCATGGGGCCGAATCCAAAAGTGTCTGGCCGCCACCCA
Source organism: Actinomycetota bacterium (assembly GCA_046049015.1). Taxonomy (GTDB): domain Bacteria; phylum Actinomycetota; class Acidimicrobiia; order Acidimicrobiales; family Ilumatobacteraceae; genus Casp-actino8. Next base: position 3,318 of record JBJOFA010000035.1, read on the forward strand.
TCAACAAGCCAATGTGATGTCGATCTGCTGATTGGGCTGAAATGTCGTCAACGATTCTTCCCTCGTACATCACCAAGATGCGATCAGCGAGCGACATGATCTCATCGAGGTCTTCGCTGATCAGCAAAACTCCCATCCCCATATCAGCCGCTTCCACGAGACGTTGACGAACCGTTTCAATGGCCCCGACATCAAGCCCGCGAGTGGGAGATGCGGCCACAAGAATTTTGGGTTGTGTTGAGAATTCGCGGGCCAAGAGAACCTTTTGAACGTTGCCTCCAGAGAGGAGACGAACCGGAGTGGTGGTGGCCGGGGTCTTGACGTCGTATCGCGCCACTAGGTCTTGAGCTTGATTGCGGATCGCGGATCGTCGCAAGAAACGAAAACGCGACAACAACGGTGAGCGATAGTTCTTGAGGGCCAAATTGTCTTCGACCGAATGACCAGCAGCTAATCCCGTGTGGAGTCGATCTTCGGGTATGTGGGCTATACCGCGAGCAATAGATGAACGGGCATTTCCAGAGCGAACTGACTGACCATCAACTTCAATTTCGCCAGTCGAGACGGGTCGCATACCGGCGATAACTTCAGCTAATTCGCGCTGACCATTGCCAGCAACGCCAGCAACACCGACGATTTCTCCTTGGCCAACAGTGAGGCTGACGTCATGAAGGGCTTGACGTCCTCGGTCGTCGGCGGCGGTTACAAGCTTGAGTCGCAGAATTTGATGGTCAGGTTGAGCGGGGGCGCGGCGTTCAACCCGGGTGAAGTCAACTGATCGTCCCACCATCATGCTGGCCAAATCACGAGTAGAAGTGTCCGAAGTTCGAACGCAGCCAACCGTGCGTCCACCGCGCAGCACCGTGACCCGATCTGCAACTGCCATGACTTCATCCAGCTTGTGGGAAATAAAAACGACCGATCGCCCACCGCTGACCATGGCTCTCAAGGTTGAGAAGAGAGCTTCAGCCTCAATGGGAGTGAGTACTGCGGTGGGTTCATCGAGGATGAGCACTTGGGCACCGCGATAGAGAACTTTCAGGATCTCCACCCGCTGTTGTTCGCCGACACTCAATTGCCAGATACGGGCTTCGGGATCGACAGCTAGGTCAAATTTTTGCGCCAGTGCTACGACCCGCTCAGCGATTTTTTCACGGTTGATGAAGAGAGATGAATGATCCTCGCCGAGCACAATGTTCTCAGCAACCGAAAATGTAGGAACCAGTCGGAAATGTTGGTGAACCATTCCGATTCCCGCCGCTAGAGCATTTCGGGGTGAGGAGAATGAGACGGGCTGTCCGTTGATCTCAATAAAACCTTCATCGGGTCGGTATAGGCCGGTGAGAATATTGGAAAGGGTTGACTTGCCGGCTCCATTCTCTCCAAGAAGAGCATGAACTTCACCAGGTGCAACTTCGAAGTTCACTCCATCATTGGCGATGACGCCGGGGAATCGCTTGACGATTCCGGTCATCTTCACTGCGTTCGGTTGTGTCATATTGCTTCCTTCCGATCGCCAGGGTGACTATAGATGAACACCTGCTGAACCATTAAGTGGACGTTTGGTGGGGTACAACCGGGCGGGCCTCACGGCCCACAATGACAACAGGGCGGGCCTCACGGCCCGCCCTGTCACCACACATCTAGAACCGGGCTCAACTGGCGGGAATTTCTCCAATGACCCCTTCAACCAAATACATCATGCTCATCAGTTCGCCAAAGGTATGCAGAACTCCATCTTCGAGAACCACATTTCCCTTGTTGTCACTGAGCGGTCCGATGAACATCGAGCCGGGCTTCTCGGTGAACTCGGCCAATTTGGCATTGATCAGATCCTGAGTTTCCTGGGAGACGATCTTGCCAAAAGGAGCCAGACGGACGAATCCATCATTGAGGGCGCCGTAGTAGTTGCCAGCAATCCACTTGCCATCGAAGATGGCTTGAATACGGGGGATCTCATAGACCTCCCAGTGGTAAGTGGTAGCGGTCAACCATACTTCGGGATAGTTGGCGCTCTGGTCGCTGTCATAACCAGCCCACGGCACACCAGCAGCTGCTGCAGCATCACCAGATGCCGGCGAGTCCTGGGACTTGACGCCAATGACATCGGCACCGTCGGCGATCAATGCTTCGGCAGTCTGACGCTCCTTGGCCGGATCGAACCAAGTGTTGGTCCACACGACGGTGACCTCAGCATCGGGGTTTGTGGCCCGAGCACCCATGGTCCAAGCATTCACACCACGAACTACTTCAGGAATGGGGAACGCTGCAAGAAGACCTAACTTGCCAGTCTTTGATGCGGCGCCCGCAGCCATACCGGTCAGGTAGTCGGTGTCTTCGGCAGAACCGTAAAACTGCGACAAGTTCGGGCCTTCCAAAAATCCAGTAGCGAATTCGAAGCAGACATCGGGATATTTCTCAGCAGCAGCAGCAAACGAATCCTGGAAACCAAAGGAGGTTCCAAAGATCACGGTGTTGCCATCGGCAATGAGGTCTTCAACAGTCTGGAGAACCTGAGGACCTTCGGGAACGTTTTCTTTGTAGGTGGTCTCAATACGATCACCGAAGTAATCCTGAACGGCTAGGCGACCTTCGTTGTGGGCCTGGGTCCAACCACCGTCATTAATAGGTCCAACGTAAACCCAGGCAGCCTTGAGTGGGCCTTCCTCTGGCAAACAGTCGATGACCGGAGTGTCATCACTCCACGGAGTGAAGTTGGCCATTTCGAATCGGTCGCCACCGGCACCATCGGTGTCCATGGGGGCCTCACTACTTGGCGTCGCTTCAGTATTTGGGGCTACGGATTCCGATGATGAATCATCGCCTCCGCATGCTGCCAAGCCAATGCTGACCACGGCAGCTAGAGCGATCGAGGCGAATGCACGCCCTCGAGTCCTTTTCATATTTCCTCCCTCGTATCGGCCGGGATTTGGCTGATGAAAAGACAGTAGTCGTTTGATTCAGGGTCCTTTTCAAGGCACACAAAAAGTTAAAGAGGCCGAAACGAGGTGCCGATCGCAATTGACCCGATCTGGCGGTTTGGGCTCAAAAAGTAACGATGACCCCAGTATCAGCGTTGGGTCGTCGCCGGAAAAAGGTTGAAAGGGCAGTGGCCAGGTTCACCAGATGGAACTGCAGACCGTATTTGGCCTTGATGGCCTGGTTCACCGGTTCACATTCCGGGCCCGAGACCAAGTGGGCCGTTGCGGAGATGGGCACGCTGCCCGGAAGCACTCGTCCGCGAACATCACAGCCCTGAAGTATGACCCGTGATGTATGTCGAAGTCGTTTGGCCTTACCGGAGTCTTCGGCAATCGTGAAACACGCTCGCATCAGACCATCGCTACTTGGAAGGGATGCAAACCAAACTGGGGTTGCTACCGCTACGCCATTTTTGCGGTAACTGGTGAAGAGGACGTAGCGATAATCGGTGATCGACCGGCTTTCATCGGAGGGAAGTGGGGTAGTCATGATGACAGCCGAGAGGTCCTTCAGCGTTCTTCGCGATACAAGCGGATGGTGGCCTTCTTGCCCCGGATACTGACATTTTTCATCGATCGCAAGATGCCATCGACTTCATTGCCGGGGACTTCAACAATTGAGAACTGATCAGAAACTTTGATATCCCCGATCTCCCGACCCGAGATACCACTTTCGTTGGCGATGGCCCCCACCAGGTCTTGGGGCCTGATGCCAGCTTTACGCCCGAGCCCGACGTAGAGCTTGGACATGGCGGGACTGTTTCGACCGGGACGACCACGATCAATTCGCCCTTCGCGACTGTCACGCTCAGCCCCAAAGCTTCGGCGAGCAGGTCGCTCGCGATCAAAACGACTACTGCGGCCATCTCGATCGTTGCGACCGTCACGACTGCTGCGACTGTCTCGACCGTCACGGCTATCTCGACCGTGGCGGTCATTGCGAGGTTGCGATAAGTCGGGGATATCAACTTCCTCAACCGATGACTGTTCGGCGTCGTGGGCAAGCTTGATTGCGGCTCGCGCAATTTGGTCAATGGAGAATTTTTGGGAGAGTTCTTCAACCACTTGATCAAAGCGGCTCAGGTCAACCAGAGTCATCGTTTCGCGCAAAGTCTCTACGGTCATCGCCATTTGTCGAGCGCGCAGCGCTTCAACAGATGGGACTTTGACAAAGGGAATGGACTGTTTGGTCAGCCGCTCAATATTTTGCAGCATGCGCTGTTCCCGAGGTTCGGCCAAAGTGATGGCCACGCCCTCTCGGCCGGCTCGTCCGACACGACCGATGCGGTGCACATAGGACTCGGGGGCCGAAGGAACATCGAAGTTCACGACGTGGGTGAGGTGGTCAATGTCAAGGCCGCGAGCCGCGACGTCAGTGGCGATGAGAAGTTCGGCGGTTCCTGAACGTACTCGACCCATGACCCGATCGCGTTGCGCCTGATCCATTCCACCATGTAGCGCTTCACTTCGGTAGCCCCGGCCGTTAAGGGTTTCGGTGAGCTGGTCAACTTCACCGCGGGTTCGACAAAAGACAATTGCGGCTTCGGGTGACTCAATATCGAGAATTCTTCCCAGGGCGGCGGCCTTCATATGGCGGGGCACGAGATAGGCCGACTGTTTGACCAAAGCGGAGGTCCCGGCTTCAGTTGAAGACTTTTTAATGGTGACCCGAATGGGGTCGCGTTGGTGACGA
>JBJOFA010000036.1:0-7957 GCA_046049015.1 Actinomycetota bacterium
GAGCGGCACTGGTGAATCCTTCGATATTGGTGTTGGACGAAGCCACTTCATCGGTCGATGCATTGACCGAGGTGCGCTTGGCTCGAGCCTTGGAAAATCTGGCCCGAGGGCGAACCACAATTGCTATTGCTCACCGACTTTCGACGGCTGCCCGCGCCGATCGGATTTTGGTATTCGATGAAGGTCATGTGGTCCAAGATGGAACCCATTCCGCATTAATCGAAACCGACGGCGTGTACCGAGCACTTTTTGCTGCCTGGTTGCAAGCAACCACAAGCACTGAGAGATGAATCGGGAAGAACTAACCTGTCACTGAACGAGAAGAGTAAGAATCATGGAAATTGTGCTGGTGCGTCATGGCGAACCCGAATGGGTTCGCGAAGATCTCAATGTTGACAATCCGCCATTGACTCAACTCGGTCACCGCCAAGCGGAAAAAGTGGCCCAAGCTCTCACCGAGGAACATTTCGATGAAATATGGGTCTCACCATTAGTGCGTGCCCAACAGACATCAGTTCCGCTTCTTTTGGAGCGAGGTAAATCAGCTGGACCTTTATTAACTCAGGATTGGCTAGAGGAGATTCGTAATCCTCTCTGGCACGGAACGCCCCGAGAGAAAGCTGAAGCCGCCTATCGCGAAGAGAGATCCCGTCCTGCGGTTGGTCGTTGGGAAGGGCTTGAAGACGGAGAGCCGGTCCGAGACTTTGTCAAGAGAATCCATCAGGGAGCTTCCTCATTTTTAGGTGAGCGCGGGGTTGAACCCACCGGGCACGACTTACCGGTTTGGAACATCAAGGACCCCGATCGGAAGATTCTTCTCGTAGCTCACGCTGGAACGAACAGTGTGTTCATCGGGCATATCTTGGGCCTTCCTCCAACTCCATGGGAATGGGAACGATTTGTTCTGGGCCATGCGTCGATCAGCCGACTGGTGTCGTATGAACTAGGAGATGGTCATACCTTTGGTTTGACCAAATTGAGCGATGTCGAACATCTGGCTCCCACCGAAAGGACGTACTAAGTCATGTCTGGTGCTTCATCAAATTCATCTGACGATCTGAACAAAGATTCTGGGCACGTCGATCCTTTGGCTCTCAAGATGTACCAATTCTTGGTCTTCACCAAACTTGAGGGAGCGGTCACCTCCGGCATGATTCACCTGGGCGACCGACTGGGTTTATACAAAGCGCTTGCGGCAGCCGGAGAGCCAGTTAGTTGCGCCTCTCTGGCCGAGGCTACGAAACTGCACGTCCGCTGGGTGCAAGAGTGGTTGCACAACCAGGCGGCCGCACAGTTACTTCAGGTTTCTCCTTCTGATACCGGGCAAGAGACTTTTGCTCTGAGTGCCGAGGCCGCCATTGTGCTGGCCGATGAGAATCATCCTGCCTTTGGTATGGGCATGTTTCATCGATTACCACAGACGATGGATTCGTTGCGGGATCTGCCCGAATCATTTCGCACCGGACTTGGCAGAGACTACGACAGTCACGGACCCGAAGGAGCCGTTGGAATTGAACGAAGCTTTGAGCCGTGGAGTCGGAGCTATTTGTTGCCTGTGGTCTTGCCAGCCCTCGATGGCATGGTTGCCCGTCTAGAAAATGGCGCGGCTGTTGCTGATATTGGCTGTGGGGCGGGTGGTGCTGCTATTCGAATTGCCAAGGCCTATCCGAAGAGCACCGTTGTGGGGTATGACATCTCGAAATACGCATTGGAGCGCGCTGAGGAAAAGCGGCGAGAAGAGGAGACAGGAAATGTTTCCTTTGTCGATCCGCGACGTCATCCTCTGCCCGAAGATGAATCTTTGGATCTCGTCACGGCCTTCGACTGCATTCACGATATGACTCATCCGGGTGAGGTCATGCGAGCCATTCGTCGTTCTTTGAAACCTGATGGCCTTTGGCTCTTGGTTGACATCAAAGCTCTCGATACTTTCGCCGAGAATATGACCAAGAATCCCATGGCTTCGCTGATGTATGGCATCAGCGTTATGAGCTGTATGTCGTCAGCGATGTCTCTGCCTGATGGTGCGGGTTTGGGAACGCTCGGGCTTCCTGAATCAAAAGCTCGCCAAATGGCTGAAGAGGCGGGATTCACTCGGTTCCGCAGGCTTGATATCGATCACTCGCTGAACGCTTTTTATGAGGTGCGTCCGTAATCGGGCCCGAGATAGGAGAATGAAAAGACCATGTCTTTAGAAAAGGCTATTTCTTTAGAGGAAGTCCGCAAGGAAAGCCTCCGTTACGGTCCAATTGCTTACATAGCAACGGTCAGTCCGCTTCATGATCCTCATCTTGCCCCGGTGGCCGTGTCGTGGTTTGACGGCGATATTTATGCCTTCGTGTTGTCTTCCAGTGTGAAAGTTCGTAATGCCCGCAGCAATCCTCGTGCCACGGTTCATTTCGCCGTAGGCGCCAATACTGACTGGGATAGTCGCATTGTTTGGGGTGATGTCACGCTTCTTGACACCACTCAGGAACGGCAGAACTTGTGGGACAAGATGGGCTACGACTTGGCCGCTTTCGAACCTGGTGGTCCGCAAAGCGATAATCATCTCTTTTTCCGGGTGCGCCCTACTCGGGCCACAGTCCTACGGGCTTATGGCCTCAAAGGTCGCGAAACATGGGTGCGATCAACCAAAGGTCAAACATGACCAGATTGACGCATCTGCAACGTTCAGTTGCCGGTCGGGTTGCCATCGTGACGGGTGCCGCAAGTGGAATGGGCCGGGCAACTGCTCATCTCTTCGCTGATGAAGGTGCTTCAGTGGCGTTAGTGGATATTGGAACCGAACGGGTGGCCGCGGTGGTCAATGAAATTGCCGCTATTCACGGTGAAGGCAGAGTTATGGGATGTCCCTTGGATGTGACCGACACTGCAGCACTTCAATTGATGGTTCGTCAGGTTCATGATCGATTCGAAAGATTAGACATCCTGATCAACAACGCTGGCGTGTCAATGGGCTCGGCCATTGATCTCGGTGAAGATGAGTTCGCACTCGCTTGGGAGCGAACCTTGGCGGTCAATCTGTCGGCCTATATCCATCTCATTCGAGCAGCGGTACCTTTTTTACGAAATAGCGATGCGGCTCGCATTGTGAATGTGGCCTCCACTGAATCGATCGTGGCCACTCCCACTTTGTCGGCATATTCGGCATCGAAGGCCGCCGTCACTGGTTTAACCCGCAGCCTGGCTGTGGAGTTAGGCCGAGAAGGAATCACGGTGAACTGCATTTGTCCGGGGCCTATTAATACGGGCATGACCGAACTGATACCGAGTGATATCAAAGCTACTTACGCTCGCCGACATGTGGCGTTGCGACGATATGGAGAACCTGAGGAAGTCGCCCACATGACTTTGAATTTGAGCTTGCCGGCAATGAGTTTTATGACCGGAGCAACGGTGGTCGTTGACGGCGGCATGACCATTCGGCATACCTGAGGCTGGCATTGCCGATCTAGGTATTGGGATCGATGATTCCGGTCAGTCCGCTCGGTTCGTGGGGACCAACGACCAATTGCTCGAGAATTCCAATGCCCTCATGTTCACCCAGCCGAGCCCGGCAGATGGCTTGAATATGAAGATGACGCGGATCGCAGGGTTGAGCCACGGGAAGAGACCAACGTTCGTATCCGACTTCCAGTTCTCCTTTCCACATACCGTGACCCCATTCGGGATGCCCATATCCGATACCGAGCATTTGGAATTCGTATAACGGCGTGAGTTCAATTTTGCAGTTGGAAAGTAAGCCCTGTTCAGATGCGTCTCGAAAGTCAATGACAAAACTCTCCGCCCAACGCGTACCCCTTCTCCATTTTGCGTGGTAGCCGATGTCGTCGAACGTTCGAGGTTGATCTGAATCAACGAGGCCCGGGGTAATGGTGCCAAAATCAGGGATGATGAATCCTGTTTCGTGCCAACGTTGGCCTGATGCGTATTCATTGACATCAAAATGAGTGGCGAAAGTGGGGAAGTTAATTGGCGCCCACAGCCAATAAAACTGTCTCTCGCCGACTGGCGCACCCATATCTGTGGCGGGTCCGACCGGTCTCACACCCCAGGAGCGATCTCGAGAACCGGGAGTCGTTGCGAAGTCGAGAATGTGGCGCTGACCATCCAGCTCGATCCAACCGGACCAGTGACCGAACTGCGTCAGTCTGGTGTAGTCAAAGACGATGCGCTGGCCGGCCTTCACTAAAAAGTGGGGTTCCTGGATTGGGCCGCTTCGAGCGTTAAAGGTGAGATCTGCTCGCAGAGCATGTTCGGGACTGTCCACCAGGATTTGGTGACGTCGTAAGGGCTCGAGAACTATCACCTTGATGGGCCCTACTTCGTTGGCTTCGGCCCTATCCACAGGGGCCCGTCGCGAGGCGTGTAACGAGATCTGTTCTTGCCCATCCACGATCACTGAGAATGAGGCGTCGGCGATATGGCGATTGGGGTACAGGCCTAACGCCACGGCGAAATAGAGCGAAGCATCAGATCGGTAGCCGTTGAAGAAGTAGCGGTCGTAGTGGTTGGGATCGCTCGAGCCAGTTTCGTTAACGGGAAGGCTGCCGGCATGAATTGGAAAATCGTCGAAGGCCGTGATCATGATGTGACCGTAGTCGCTTGAGGCGATCAAACGCACAACACGTGATAAACCATCGAGGATGACGTGGCGTTCCGTCTCTCCCAAGACTTACACCCAAATCTGTCGGGTGGCGCTGGGTCTTTTGTGCATCATCGTCGTTACTGGAGCCGCGGTTCGTTTGACAGGCTCTGGTTTGGGGTGCACCGACTGGCCGCGTTGTAACAGTGAAAAGTTCATTGACGTGTCGTCCACCCATGGGGCAATTGAACAGGTGAATCGGCTCTTCACCGGGCTGGTGGCGGCGGGCGTCGTGTTGGCTGTTTTGGCGGCCAATGTTCGTCAACCGCGACGGCGAGACTTGGTAGTTCTGGCTTGGGGTTTGGTCGTCGGTGTTTTGGGACAGATTGTTCTTGGCGGCATCGTGGTGCTCACGGGTCTTCATCCTCTCGCCAACCAGGGTCACTTCGTTCTGTCGATGGTGCTCATCGCTAATGCCGTAGTTCTCCTTCATCGCTCCCAAGAGCCTGATGGTCCACGTCGTTCGCTCGTGTCTTCAACACAGGAGAATTTGATATGGGCCTTGATGGGCATGGGTACCGTGGCCATAGTGACGGGCACGGTGGTCACTGGAGCTGGTCCTCATGCTGGTGACGAGAATGCACCGCGGTTTGATTTTGATATTTCTCACGTGGCTCGCATACATGGCATCTCGGTCATTCTCACCTTGGTCCTGTGCCTTGTTTTGGCCCTGCAATATCGGCGCGTGACCCGCGAGACCCGTTCGATCCAATCCGCTTTGGAAACCGTGCTGGTGGTGGGTGTACTTCAAGCCACAGTTGGATATGTGCAGTATTTCAACAATGTTCCGGCACTCTTAGTTGGTGTACACATTGCTGGAGCAACAGCCTTTTTTGCCAGCCTGGTGAACCTAGTCTTGACAGTCCGTGTCCCTCAGGCTCACAGTGTTGAGCCGAGCCTGGTGACTGCTGACCGATAGTCGCGGATCGTACGGTAGATAATTTCTCGCACCGGTTCCACCGAATCAATTCGGCCCATGACCTGCCCAGTCAGCGCGATGGCTGCTTCCATATCTCCGCCGAAATATAGATCCATGGCGTTGGCCATTTCGGTGAGTGGCACATGTTCTTGTTTTTCTAACAAGGCGGTTCGCTCGGTGCGAAGAGCGCGCAACCCTGGTCGAGAAAATCGATTCAGAAAGACGGTGTCGGTTTCCGAACCATTGACTATGGCTTGTTTCCAATTGTCGTGAATTGGTGATTCAAGAGCTGAAACCATGCGCGTACCCATTTGCACGCCATCTGCACCGAGAGCTAACGCCGCAGCCATGGAGACGCCATCGCAAATTCCGCCAGCAGCAATAATTGGCACAGTCACTCGAGAGGCAACGAGGGGAACCAACACCATGGTGGACACATCGCGAGGATTTTTGAAACCGCCGCCCTCGCCCCCCTCGACAACCAAACCATCAACTCCGGCATCGACGGCTTTGAGGGCGGCCGACAATGTGGGAACCACGTGAAACACAGTTAATCCGGCTGATTTCAATGTGGCGGTGTACTGACGTGGGTCACCAGCTGAAGTGGTGACGAAACGAACGCCTTGCTCGACGACAAAATCCACAATGCCCGGATCACGTACGAACAACTGAGCAATGTTGACCCCAAAGGGTTTGTCGGTGAGTTCTCTCATGCGAGTGATTTCGGTACGAATCACATCGAGTTCTCCTGATGATGTTTCGATAATGCCGAGAGCTCCGGCATTGCTCACCGCCGAGGCCAATTGTGAACGAGCGATCCATCCCATAGGGGCTTGAACGATCGGATAGTCAATGTCGAGTAGCTGCGTGAGTCGATTGACTATTGGAGCCGGAAATGGATAGTCGGTTTCTGCAGACACGTTGTGTGACGTCATGTGGCGACCGTAGCGGGCTGAGCATGGGTTCGGCGACTGGCCCGTCCGACAACGGACAATCCGATGAGGACTACGACGATTCCAATCCAGGCCAGCAAGGTGAGTTCTTCGTCAAGAATCACAATGGCCAAGACCGCGGCCACGACCGGTTCGAACATTGTCAGCATAACGACAGAAGTCGGGGGAAGATGTTTGAGACCCCAGCCAAACCACACGTAGGCCAAAGACAACGTCACCAACGAGAGATAAGCGATAGTGAAGAGTCCCGACGGATCGCCGAGCCAGTTGAGGTCTTGACTGATCAAGAGTGGGCTGGCCAGGATTCCACCTCCGAAAAACATGGCGGCCATGGTGGACGTGGGCGAGGAACCGGTCGCCAAACTCATTGAACCGCATTCCGTGTACGCCGCGTAGGAAATTCCGGCGATCAGGGCGGTGGCGATGCCACCGAGAGAAAATGAGGCCTCCCCTCCGCTACCGAGGACCAGCAGGACGAGGCCCACAAGTAAAAGTCCAGCCGATACGGCCCACCAGGAGCCGGGGGATGGGCGACGACGAAGGGCACCGATTCCTCGGGCGGCGAGGGGACTGCTGCCGATGGTGACCACGGTGGCGAGAGCGACTCCCGTTGAGGTGGTGGCGTAAAAGAAGCAGAGTTGATAAGCCGCCACGGCGAGGGCGCCGAGAAAAATGACCCCCTGGGACGGTCGTAATGTCTTGAAGGGAGAATTGGTGAGTAACGCAACCACAATGAGTCCCAGACCGCCGATGAGCAGTCTCAGGATCCCCGCTGAAATGGCGCCCATGCCGTTGGGACCAAGGGCCAGCGCCGTGCCGGTAGTGCCAAAGAGAGTGGCGGCCAAAAGAACTGACGCAGTGGCGGCTCCACTGGCGTTGGACCACCGTGGCTCTCGTGCTGCGGAACTGTTCATAGAACGTCAATCATGCCGGAAGAGTCAAAGATGCCTCTCAATGTCCGAATACTGGCCCGATGATTCGCCTCAAAATGAAAAGCCCTGGATAAGTCCAAGAGAGTTCTCCAGTCTTGGTCAAGAGGCCCCGCGGTATAGTCTTTCCTAATGGCGCTAGGGAGGAGCGGGGGTTGGCGAGATAATTCGCGTCGCTTAAAGACCCGCCTCAGTGCTTTTTTCGGTGTGCTATTCCTAGGAAGTTTGCTCACCCCCGGAATCGCACTCGCTGAAGGCGAAGCCATTAAGGGCACCCTTCAATACACGCCAGCGGCCGGAGGGGACAAGGTTGCTGTCTCAGGTGCTGAGGTAGAGATTTTCCGAGCCACCTTGACCGAGGATGGAAAGGCCGTGGAGGAACTGGGTGATTCAGTGGGCGTCGCTACCACCGATGACACCGGGTTTTTCCGAGTTGATCTTGAAGGTTCGGGCGACTACGCGGTGCAGATTCGCCTTGACACCCTTCCCGAAGGCATCGCCCTCAAAG
>JBJOFA010000037.1:0-7940 GCA_046049015.1 Actinomycetota bacterium
GACACCACGATCACGTCCATATGGGCCAGGTTCAGTTCCGAGAAAATATCCCCGGGCGCAACGGAGTCGAACAGTCCGCTCAAAGTCGCGTCAGATACCGGCTGGTCGGGCCTGATGTGCGTGACGGTCACCGAAGGAGATGGAACATCGATTTGGGTAGAGCTCACACCGGGGCTGAAGGCGGTGAGATCCAGCTCATCAATACGGCTGTAACGCCAAATCTCTTCTTCGGCACTGGGGAACGGGGCGACCAGAGCTCGATCAAAAGCAGCTTGACGCACCGATTTCCATGACTCGCCAAGAGCAGAAACTAGGTCAGGAGAGGCAACAGGCACGACTAAATACTACTACCGAGATAGGGGAAATTGGCCTGCGGGGATTAGCGGTCTTTGCGACGTCTGAATCGTCGCCAGCGCGACCTCTCCGCATCACGACGAGCCGCCTCGACTTCGGCCACTACTTGGGGACCAATCTGATTCAAGATGTCCTCGGCGGCATCCAAGATTGCCGCTGCTGATCCGTCATCTAAACCCGGTGGCTCGGCAGGGGTACGCGGCGTTACAAGTGATCCATAACTCCAACCGGCATCGGGACGACGCGAGTATTTCGGACAATCATCAGGACAACGCCAGGGGGCATCAGGGGCAAGATCGAGATTGCACTTGCGAACGGTGTCGCCATTGCCATACGTGCGACTCTCGAAGTGCTTGCACTCCTGACGCATGGGCATTAGCCAACTGATCCTTCCATCTGCAGTTCGATGAGCCTGCTCCACTCCACGGCGTACTCCATCGGAAGCGTACGTGTAACGGGTTCGATGAAGCCGTTCACGATCATGCCCATGGCCTGCTCTTGTGAGAGTCCCCTGCTCTGCAAGTAGAACAATTGCTCGTCAGCGATCTTGGACACGGTGGCCTCGTGACCGATCTGAGCGTCCTTGGCGCCTACTTCCATGTACGGGAATGTTCGGCTCTCGCTGTCCTCATCCAAAATAAGGGCATCACACTGAACATGGCTCTTACAGCCGTAGGCCCCTTCTTCAACGCGCACCAGTCCGCGATAGGTGGTAATGCCCCCATCTTTGCTGATCGACTTCGACACAATTTTTGAAGTGGTTTCCGGAGCAGCGTGGACCATCTTCGCGCCGGCGTCTTGATGTTGTCCGGCGCCCGCATAAGCCACACTCAAAACCTCACCGGTGGCCTTGGGTCCTACCAAGTAGACACTCGGGTACTTCATGGTCAGTTTTGATCCGATGTTGCCGTCGATCCACTCCATGTGGCCTTCAGCTTCAACTCGGGCCCGCTTGGTCACGAGGTTGTACACGTTTGGAGACCAGTTTTGAATGGTGGTGTAGGTGACACGAGCACTCGGCTTCACCACGATTTCAACCACCGCTGAGTGCAGTGAATCACTGGTGTACACCGGGGCCGAACAACCTTCGATGTAGTGAACTTTCGACCCTTCATCGGCGATAATCAGCGTGCGCTCAAACTGGCCGGCATTTTCACTATTGATACGGAAGTAAGCCTGAAGAGGCATCTCGCATTCGACTCCGGGTGGAACGTAAATAAACGATCCACCAGACCACACTGCAGTGTTCAGCGCAGAGAACTTGTTGTCCCCGGGAGGAATGACCGTTCCGAAGTACTGCTTGACGAGATCGGGATACTCGCGCAGAGCCGTATCCATATCGCAGAACAGGATCCCCTGCTGCTCGAGGTCTTCGCGGTTGCGGTGGAACACAACCTCTGACTCATATTGCGCGGTGACTCCGGCGAGGTACTTACGCTCGGCTTCGGGAATTCCCAACTTCTCATAAGTTGCCTTCATCTGCTCGGGAAGATCATCCCATTCGTCAACCTGGGCATTAGCTGGTCGCAGGTAATAGAAAATGTCCTGAAAATCGATATCCGGCATGTTCTGGGCAAACCAAGGTGCCATGGGTCGCTTTTCGAAGAGACGCAGACTGCGCAAGCGCACATCCGTCATCCATTTCGGCTCACCCTTCCACCACGAAATTTGATCCACCACCGGAGCACTGAGACCCTTTTCTGGCTTGAAGGCGTACTCAACCTCATCGCTCCAGCCGAGGGAGTACTTGCTGAGATCCAAATCGAAACTAGTCATAGTGGTCTCTCCTGATTGTTAGACAAGTCTTCAGCGAATTCCATCCAGTTGACCATCTCGCGAATACCAACTGGTGAATTTCTACTATCTAGATAGTAACAATTATTGGCTGGATCCCCTCAGTCCAGGACATATTCAAAACTAATAGTTGGCTGCTACTTGCCTGCTGGGGCCCGCAGTTCACCAGCGGGGATGACCGGCATTTCTATAAAAATGCATTCTCCGGGACAAGCCTCGGCTGCATCAACAACAGACTGGTAGTGGCGTAAAGGCACCCAAGCCAAACTTCCTCCGCCGCCTGGATCGTTGAGCGCCTGACCCGCCTCGGCCACATAAGCGATCCCGTCTTCCAATTGAACGAAGACATCGGGGCAATGATCCAGACAAAGACCGTCTCCCGTGCACAGATCCTGGTCGATCCATACCCGCATCGCAGGCACGATAACTGCCACGCCCGACACCCCGGCGAGGCGGAGAACGAAATTCACATGAAGCCGGTCACGTCTACAAAGCGTCCCTCTGCCCTACCCTGTCAGCGATGTCGGACCTCCCCGCTTTTTCCGTCACCGGCCAACCGGTGGCTCAGCGAATCACCCACTTCCACCAACGGCCTAACGGGGCTATCGAGGACCCGTACGACTGGTTACGTGATCGGTCCAATGCGGACACCCTGGCGTACCTCGAAGCAGAAAACCAGCACACCGAGGCATGGTTTGCGCCGCAATCAGAACTCGTCGAACAACTCTTTCAAGAAATCAAATCGAGAATTCAAGAGACCGATGAAAGCGTTCCTACTTTCAAAGATGGATGGTGGTACGTCTCACAAACCCGCGAGGGATTGGATTATCCCATTCACTACCGCGGGCTTAGTCGAGATCACGCCACAACAACACCGCTTCTGGATGAAAATCAACTAGCGAAAGGGCACGAGTATTTCGCTCTCGGGGCCTTTGATATCTCGCCCGACTCCCAACTCTTGGCTTGGTCCGGAGATGTCGACGGTAGCGAGCATTACACCCTTCGTATTCGCAACGTGGAAACTGGTGAGGATCTCTCTGATCTCATCACTGATACCGCAGCTGCGGGAACAGCTTGGAGCTCCGACTCAGCGAGCATTTTCTATCTCACCAGCGATGATCAAGAAAGACCGAGCACGGTTTGGCGCCACGTCCTTGGCACACCCGCTGATCAAGATAAAAAAGTCTATTTCGAGCCAGATGAACGATTTCATCTCAGCGTCGATCTCACTCGAAGCGGCGAATGGATCATTATCGAAGCCAACAGCAAAACATCGAGTGAAACCTGGTTGATCTCGGCTTCTCGTCCCGCAGACGAGCCGCTTTGTGTCCGCCAGCGTCAAACAGATGTCGAATACCACATAGATCATTGGGGTGACTGCTTCATTGTTCTTACGAACGATGAAGCTCCTGATTTCAAACTGATGACCGCCCCGCAGGACATCCCATCGAATTGGACCGAGCTGCTGGGGCACGAGTCCGGTCGCCGTATCAGTCGAGTTGACTGCTTTGCCAACCACTTGATCATTCAAGATTGGGCCAACGCTCAACCCCGATTGCGCATCATGACCAAAGAGGGATCATTGACCGACATTCATGTGGACGACGTTCCTCATGATGTCGAAATTGATTCAAATCCGGAATGGACTACCTCAGTGGTGCGATATGACACCGAGAGTCTCGTCTCGCCGCCAAGTGTCTGGGAAAGCGACATCACTTCTGGATCGCGAACACTGCTGAAGCGAACTCCAACGCCAAATGTGGATCTCGAGAAATACGAAACGACTCGTCATTGGGCCCCCAGTTCCGATGGTGCCCGCGTTCCTTACGATGTCATTCGACTGCGCAATCCCCTCAGTGCAGCACCGGCTCCAACGATGGTGTACGCCTACGGAAGTTATGACATTTCACTTCCACCGTGGTTTTCTGTGGCGAGGCTTTCACTCGTTGATCGCGGCTGGACCTGGGTCCTGGCCCATCCCCGAGGAGGCGGAGAGTTAGGTCGTCATTGGTACTTCGACGGACGCCTTTTGAATAAGCGTCATACCTTCGAAGATGTCAACGCCGTAGCTGCTCATCTTGTAGAAACGGGAATAGCTGACGCCGGTCGACTCGCAGTTCGGGGTGGAAGTGCCGGAGGTTTAATGGTTGGTGCTTGTCTCAACTTGGCCCCGGAATTGTGGAAAGCCGCAGTCGCTGAGGTGCCCTTTGTTGATGTGGTCACCACCATGAGCGATCCCTCGCAACCTTTGACCGTTACCGAGTGGGAGGAGTGGGGAGATCCGCGAGTGGAACCATACGCGTCTTACATGGCCTCTTATTCTCCGTACGACAACGTGACAGCTCGTTCGTATCCAGCAATTCTCGCGACCGCTGGTCTGAACGATCCGCGAGTGTCGTATCACGAGCCGGCCAAATGGATCGCCAAGATCAGAGCCCTGCGGACCAACAATCATCCATTGCTGTTGCGAACTGAAATGGGTGCGGGACACGGTGGACCTAGTGGTCGTTATGACCGATGGCGGGAAGAAGCCCGGATACTCGCCTTCGTCCTTGCCTGCGTGTAATTCGTACCTCAATCAACCGAGCATCGAAATGACAGCGAGGGCTGCCAGCACTCCATTGCGAAACAGATGACGCCACCCCAAAGGCCGGGGCCTGAAGTTCCCGAAGCAGGCACACACCGGGCGATGACCAGCGCGCAAATTGACCAGGATCAAAATGGAGAATGAACAAAGCAACACCAGGGCAACCAGTCCAGTCACCGTGGTTTGCACTCGAGTCATAAGCAGTGATCCGATGACGATCTCCACCCAGGGAAGAACGGGAATCGCCAATTCCGGAGCCCTCATGGCGCGAGCTTCAATCGGCCATCGAGAACCGAAGGCGATTTTTGTACCACCAGCGAAGCACATCAAGATCCCGAGAATGACTCCAGCAATAACCGCGATCATGGTCAGCGGGTCATCTTCAAGAGCTCGCCAATGAGAATTCTCAATGACATCAAGATGGAACTTGCACCGAGGCCACCTTGCCCCGGAAGAAGACCATGGCATTGTCTACGTCAGAGGCATGCCCCAAACTGGTCACTTTTCCAACGACGAACCAATGATCACCAACGTCGTGCACCGAATCCACTGTGCAATCGATCCAACCGATGACGTTCCCCAAAATCGGAGCCCCGCTTCCAGCAGGCTTCCAGTCCACACCATCAAATTTGTTGGGAGTGTTGCCCTGCTCATCCTCAACGGGTTCCTTGGCGAATCTCCAACAGTCCTCGGCTTGATCCGAGCCGAGGATGTTCACACAAAACTTTCCAGACTCAGCAATCTGAGGCCAACTGCGCGAATTCTTGCCGGGGAGAAAACCGACTAGAGGTGGATCCAAAGAAACCGAAACAAATGAACCAATAGTTATGCCATGAGGTTGGGCGGAGTTATCAAGTCCGGTTACCACAGTCACTCCCGTGGGGAAATGGCTCATCACGTCTCGAAACTTCCGGGAGTCGAACTCAGCACTACTCATAGCGACAGACTAGAACGGCGGGCCGGGACGGAAAGATACGAACCCGGGATGGACTTGCCGGCATCTGACTTGCTGCATTGTCAGGGTAAGGGAACCGACAGGGTCTGGCCTTCATGGGCAGCCAAAACCTCTATCCCGTGGGGTTCAGCACGACGTTGCGCTTCAAGGAGTAGACGATCTAAATCGTCGTCACTTCGCTTCGGGTCGTGATGAAAAAGCACCAGTTTTTTCACTTGACATTCGATTGCCACCCACACCGCATAATCAATGGTGCAATGACCCCAAGTAGATCGCTCGGCAAACTCTTGCGGGGTGTACTGAGCATCATGAATCAAGACATCGGCCCCTTGACATAGGTCTCGTGCTCCAGCCCCAATACCCATTGATCCGTCGACAGGCATCTGATGATCTGAAAGATACGAGACGCTGACTCCGCCGTAGGAAACGCGATACCCAAGGGTGTTTCCGACATGCGGGATGAGCCGACTCTTGACCACCATGTCTCCAACCGTGAAGTCGGCATCGCCCACATCGTGAAAAACGAACTCGCCGGGCAGGTTGCTCACGCTCACCGGGAACATTGGAGGCTTGATCATGGACTCAAATACTTCGCGGATGGACCGACCATCTTCTTGTACTGGTCCAAAAATTTTGAAGTGTGCGTTCTCACGTAGCGTCGGCATAAAAAATGGGAGCCCTTGTACGTGGTCCCAATGCAAGTGGGTGAGCAGACATGTTCCGCCAAAAGGCCCAGACGTCGGGACTCGCTCGCCGCAATATCGGAGGCCCGTTCCGAGATCGAAAACCAAAGGATCCTGACCCGGAACTTCGAGGCCGACACAAGACGTGTTGCCGCCATAGCGCCGCGTGTCATCTCCATGGCAAGGCGTTGAACCGCGCACACCAAAAAAAGTGACCAGGATTTCCTGTTGACCCCCGATAAGGAGACGCTAAATGAGAAAGGTGGTAAAAGTGAACAGGTCCACTGGGTGACCTTCGTCGCAGGCCAGGTCGGCAGTCACCGCTTGAGAGCACTACCGTTTGCCCATGAGCGACATCTCCCACCACCAGATCCAGGTCCATGATCTGGAAATCAGCTATTTGGCCGCCGGGTTAGATGGAGATGGACCCCTAGCCCTATGTCTTCATGGCTTTCCCGATTCGGCGTACACCTGGCGCCATTTGCTACCTCGTCTAGCGAAGGCTGGATATCGAGCCGTGGCCCCTTTCCTTCGGGGCTACGCCCCCACCGCGGTTCCCGCCGATGGTCGACTCCAGACTGCGGCCTCGGCCCTTGATGCCTTGGCCTTACGAGACGCCCTGGGAGCCGGGCGCGACGCCGTGATCATCGGACACGATTGGGGCGCAGTGATCACCCATATTGCGGCTAGCTACCGACCCGAGGCCTGGTCCAAAGTTGTAACCATGGCCGTCCCTCCGGGACCAGCGGTAGGAACGGCCTTTCTCACCAATCTTCAGCAAATCAAACGCAGTTGGTACATGTTCTTTTTCCAACACCCTTTTGCTGACTTTGTTGTGGGGGCCAATGATTTGGCCTATATCGACATGTTGTGGGCCGATTGGTCACCAGGATTTGATGCGCAGGTCGAAGTTGAGCTTCTCAAACCCAGTCTTCGTAATCCCGAAAATTTGCAGGCCGCCCTTGGTTACTACCGGGCAACTCTTGGAGCTGGTTATAACGATCCGGCACTGCAGCCGGCCCAAGATCTTTCAGGTTCCATTCCTCCCCAACCACTTCTCTATCTCCATGGTCGCACCGATGGCTGCATGGGTATCGAGGTTGCCGAAGTCGCCGTTTCCGATTTCCCAGATTCAGCCCAAGCTCAGTTCGTTGAAGGTGTCGGACACTTTTTGCATCTTGAAAAGCCCACTGAAGTGAACGACATCATTTTGTCGTTCCTCGCCGAGTAATCGTCATGAGTCAGCCCAAACTCCCCGAAGGCTTAGTGGTCATTGTCAAACGAGAATGCGAAACCTGTCGCATAGTCGTTCCCGTCATTGAGCAACTCATTGATGGGACTCTTCCGGTCACTGTCTACGTGCAAGATGATCCAGCGTTCCCTGAATCGCTTTCGCCGATTCATGATTCCGACCTTTCAATCAGTTGGCACTACGACATCGAAACCGTTCCCACGGTCATCCGTGTTCTAAAGGGCCATGAGGTTGAGCGCACCGTGGGATGGAGTCGACCAGATTGGGAAAAGATCAGCGGTCTTAACGGACTCGGCGCAGGTCTCCCTGACTGGC
>JBJOFA010000038.1:0-7906 GCA_046049015.1 Actinomycetota bacterium
GCCATGGTGACGCGCCGTTCTCTGTCGGGATCGATGACGGTGGTCGGAGATTTGGCCCAAGCCACCGGAGTTCATGCTCCGTCGTCTTGGGACGAACTCTTGGATCATCTTCCCGATGTGAAGAACACGCGCGTCATCGGGCTTTCGGTGAGCTATCGCATACCGGGACAAATCATGGATTTGGCAAACCGCGTGATGTTGGCCGCTAGTCCTTCCTTGCGACCGCCCACCTCGGTACGTGCAGGAACGGCTTTGCCCGAGATCGTGGCGGTTAGTGAGACTGGGTCATTGAGCGACACAGTTATTGCTGAAACGCGACGTCTCGTGGAACAGGTCCAAGGTGGAAACGTGGCGGTCATCGTTCCTGATGCGTTGGCTGATTCGATGTCCGCTGCCTTTACCCAAGCCAACTTTGAACACGGGCGAGCCGCCACGAGCGCGCTGGATTCAGGAGTGACTGTGGTGCCCGTGAGTATGGTCAAAGGCCTCGAGTTGGACGGGGTATTGGTGGTGGAACCAGCTGACATCGTGGAATCTGAACTCCATGGATTGCGAGCCCTTTATGTGGCGCTGACAAGACCAACTCAGCGTTTAGCGGTGGTTCATCAAAAACAACTGCCGGCGTCTATGCAAAGTCAGCCTGGCGACTCACTCGTATAGAGGGCTGAATATCTTTCAGGTTTAGCGAGTCAAAAATTCGTCGATGACCTGCCCCGCGAAGCGGGCCGCCTTATCAGCATCGGCGGGTCGGTTCCGATCAACGGCCGTCTGAGCCAGGGCCACCATCCGAGCCAATGATTCTGCGGCAACTTCGTCAGCGGTTAATAATGGCCCTTCTGCTGCCGACCAAAGCGATTCGATGAGGGCAAGTTGTTCGCCACGACCGGGAGGAGTTTTGCCACTTTGGTCGGGCCCAATTAAAACTGAAAGTCCATCTAAGGCTTCGGAAAGCCTGACTAACAGTTCCTCTAATGTTCCGGTGGGCTCGGTGGTGGAGGGCGGCGCAATTGTTGTTGTCGCAATTGACTCGTCATAAACGGTTGGCGCACAGGAGCTCAACAGCAATGAGCCTATTAGTACTGCTCCTGTCAAGACCATCGGAAAGAGTCTTGTGGATATCACCGATGACAAAAACGAAGGTGTCTTCATGACCGAGAAAGAGGTGCGCCCTCAGGCGGTAACCAGGATTCGAGCCGAGGCAAATGCGCTGACTCCAACGATTCGACCATCGATTTCAACCTTCATGGCCCCATCATCGGTTGTCGATCGTACGCTGCCCGAGCGACCTGGCTGAATACTTGATTGCTGCAAAAACTCCAGAAGTCCGGGAGTGAATTCCAATTCTTCGGGAATCCGCGACACAGTGAAGGTTGCCCCAGCATTGAGTCGAGAAAGAGGTATCGAGTCGGGGATGATGTAGCTGGATCCCGGTATGGGGTTGCCATGAGGGCACGTTGTGGGAGCACCCAAAATCCGATTGATGGCCGATTCAACTTCATCACTGAGAACGTGTTCCCACTTGCCGGCTTCAAGGTGGGCATCGGCCCAACTCAGTCCAAGAATGTCGGTGAGAAATCGTTCAGCCAAGCGGTGTCGACGGACCACTTGCTGGGCCAGACGTTCACCTTCGGCAGTCAAAGTGATGCGGTTCAATTCGGTGTTCACCAAACCGGCCTTATTCATTTTGTCGATCATTTGGGAGACCGACGCCCGGCTGACCTGAAGTCGCTCGGCAATGCGGGCCTGAATGACGTCCATTTCATCTTCGTGCAGTTCGAAGATGCATTCGCAGTATTCCTCAAAGGCAGGATGGCGATCCGAACCGGAAAACATGCCCTCAGATTACTCCCCATAGAGTGCGACGTGGCTTGCCGGCGGGCCTAAAGGTTGGATCACGTGACCGATTCGACTCGGGTCAGGAGAATTCTTGCTAGTCAATGCTGAGAGAGGGTATAAAAAGACGCGAAGCCTCAGTGCTGGCACAAATGGCATCCGCAGCCATGATTACCGCGGCTGCGGTGTAAGCCGTTCGCTCTCCAGCCGGGAACTTCTCCTTCGTGGGATAGACAATGCCTGTCCAGTAGGAGCCATCGTCATGGCGATGAGCCCGAGTCCAGTCCAAAAGGTTGAGAGCGGTTTCAACTTCCCCGATGGCGGTATGAGCAATTGAGCACTCGGCGGTTTCAGCGGCCGTAACCCATGGTTCGTCGCTCACGCAGCGGATTCCCCGACCATCGATGGCAAAAATACTCCAACCAATGTCGATCCGAGCCTTGGCCTGCTCGCCTTCTAGTGCGTTGGTGAGAATTGGGTAGTACCAATCCATGGCCCAGCGGTCCTTGGGTTCAAATGCATCTGGGCGGTGCATGATGACCGACCGCAATTGATCAGCAGCAGTACTCCAATGAGGGCGAGATTCATTGACCAACTCGGCAATGTTGATGGCGCACGTGAGGGAATGCCAAATACTTGAGGATCCAGTCAGTAGCGCATAGTCCCACGGCTGAGCATTGACTTCACGGGCCCACAAAATGGTTCCGTCATGTCGTCGGAGCGAAAGCACCCACTCCATAGCGCGGTCCACAGTCGGCCATATGAAATCGATGAAGCCCTTATCGCCGGTGCACAGCCAATGGTGCCAGGCGCCGGCCGCTACATAGGCACAAACATTGGTATCAAGCTTGGGCTCTTTGACCACTCCACCGGGCAGGTAGTAGTTGAACCACCAACCATCTGAGTGTTGTGAATCAACTAACCACTCATATGCGCGTGCCGCGTTCGTATGAAGGCCAGCGATGTCAAGGGCGATAGCCGTCTCGACGTGATTCCAGGGATCACAATGACCATCATCAAACCAAGGGATCATGCCGTTATCCAACTGCAAGGCAGCAATGGATTCAGCGGTCTGGAAAATCTCATCGGCACTAATGACACCTTCGAGATGAGGAATGGTGATGGGGGGTATTGAACTCATGAAACCGCCACCAATTCTTTGTGCCCCGTCTCTTCGGCGGCCTTACCTCGCCCGTTAGGAACTTTGCGAGCGTAGATAATGAGGCTCTTTCCTAAAAGCGGCGACAGGGCTCGTTCAGCAATTTTCATTGAACGCGGCTGTTTGATGATGTCCCATTCGAGGAAACGTCGATAGGCGGCTACCAACTTGTGATCATCTCGACGGGGTCCAACAGCACACTTCAACCACCAATAAGGAGAATGCAGAGCGTGAGCATGATGCGAGCCGGTGACGACTAGGCCTGCGGACCGTAATTTTGCCGCGAGTTCTGTTTCGGAGTAAATCCGCACGTGACCCCCAACTGATTTAGGAGCGTGGTATTCATCGCTCAGCATCCAGTTGATTTTTTCGGGCCACCAGGAAGGCACGGTGCAAGCCAGAGTTCCGCCGTCGCGTAGCACGCGCGCCAATTCGCTAATAGCGGTGACGTCATCTTGAATGTGCTCAAGTACTTCAGACGTGATGACCCGATCAAAAATTCCGTCCGCAAAGGGCAACTTGGTGGCATCTCCGCGTAAAGCACCGACAAAATTATTGCTGCCGATCTCTTCTGCTTCGATCATTGCTCCGAAAGTTGCTCGCGTGGCTCGAACTTCATCGTCGGCGTAATCAAGTGCAACGATGCGCCCGCCCTGACGGGCCACCTCAAAGGCGTGCCGACCAAAACCGGCCCCAGCATCGAGGACGAGATCGCCAGGAGTTAATCCGAGCCGTGAAAAACGCACCGTCAACATGATGTGATCCGTCCGTTGCGGCGGAGTTTTTCTTGGTTGGACGGCATGGCCAACACTTCGCGATATTGATCGACAGTCTGTTCAGCGCATTTGCGCCAGGTCCAACGCTCAACGACGCGCTGTCGTCCATTGGCTCCAACTCGGGCTCGCAAATCAGGATCATTCAAACCGCGACGAATCATGGCCGCCAGTGCCTCGGCATCACCGGCCACACAGGAAAGAACCGTGTCCCCGTCACTTCCGGTCACCTCTGGCAGAGCTCCTCCATCGGTGGCTACCAAGCACACCCCGGTGCACATGGCTTCGATCGCGGGAAGGCTGAATCCTTCATAGAGAGATGGAACGACGGCAAGTTCTGCTTCGGCGTACAACTCAACGATCCGCTCATCAGTGACTCCGGATACAAATTGAATATGGGGCATCAGCCCCAAACGCTCAATCAGGTCCATACTCTTACCCGATTTGGGTTTGCCGATGATCGTGAGCGTGACATCGCGTTCGGTTCGCAGTTTGGCCACGGCTTCCAACAAGTAGGAGAGCCCCTTAAGAGCCACGTCAGCCGAAGCGGTGGTGATCAGTCGACCCGGAATGCGTTCCACGGTCGGTAGTGGTCGGAATAGGTCGGGATCGACGCCAACTGGGACCAGGCGCATTCGATCAAGTGACACTCCCATGTCATGGTGGATGTCTTTGATGCTGTTTTCGCTCACCACCACAATGCGTGGCATTCTGCTGGCCACTCGACCCTGCATTTTGACAAAGGAATAGAAACGCGAAACCCCAAATTTTTTCCACCAATTGGGCGAGTGGGCCATTTCCAAGGCCCGATCTCGGGTGATGGGGTGATGCAACGTCACGATGGTCGGGATCTTCTTTTCCAGTCCCAAGATTCCATAACCCAGACATTGATTGTCATGAACGAGATCGAATTCGCCTACTCGACCAGCTAGATGCCGGTGAACACGTGAACTGAAAGCGGCCGGCTCGCCGAAGGCGCCGGTGAGATAGAGACCGACTTCGTAGAAGTCCTCGCGTGTCTTCAGCTCCCAGATGGCCGGGAATCGAAAGGGGTAGTAGTCATTGACCAGGTCAAGGCTGGGCAGTTTGGTCAGGGCCACTCGCTCATCGAGAACGGGATAGGGCTGGCCGCCAAAAACCTCCACGGAATGACCCAGATCGACCAGGGCTTTGGTGAGATGACGGGTGTAGACGCCCTGGCCTCCCACGTGGGGCTTACCTCGATAAGTGAGGTAAGCAATCCGCAGGGGGCGGTCAAAATCACCGATTGCAGACATGGCTTTCGATCCTACCGGGATGGGTCGGGGTCCCCGGTGGCCTCGATCGGGCCGGTCGAGAACCGATTTGCGGGCAGAACGACGGTTTTTCCGGGCCGAGAAGCTTTTTGCCCGCCAGGACTCTGTAGCTCGGCTCAGATTTCGGTCTTTTGGCTCCAGCGGATCTCAAACCAACGGGATAGTTGATCGTCGATTTGGAGCAACTCTGGTGAATCGTTGATTCCGTTTGGTGGGCCCGACTGAGGTTCAACGCACATTGTCTGGCGTTGTTGATCGAAAATGACCCAATGCGAACAGTCCGAAGTGAGTTCGAGATTGAAATCCGAATAATGCAAAACAATCGGCCCGCCATCGGGGATGAAACAGTCGTCGAAGGTTCCTCGGGCGGCGATATCAAAACTCTGGAGTTGATCGACGGGGATACCGTGATCGTCTCTTTTCAACATCGCCGTAAAAGGCATGGTGTACCGCTCGGGGTGGAGGAACCTCGGATGCCAGCCAATTTGTGCCGGCATTGGTTGGTGCGCGGTCAAAGTCAATGACAACATCAGTGCCTCATCAGTGAGCGAGATTTCGTGATGGATCGTTCCTTCAAAGGGCCAGTCGGGACCGAGATCACTGGCCAGTACGGCATGTGTTGTGGTGCATTGCAGCACAACCCAATTTTGGGTGAGAACCGTGCCATGAAGAGCGTGGGGGCCTTGCTGGGTTGGTAGTGAGTATTGATGACCGTCAAAAGTGAGAACACCGTCCCGGACCCGTCCGCAAAAGGGGGCCATGATAAAACATCCCCCGGCGAAAGGATCTTCTTTGGAGGTGGCTTCGTGGCGGGTAAGTATGAGTTCGCGACAGGGAATTGAGGTTGATCCAAAGTTGTGCAGTTGAAGCGATTCAATGCGACCGCCCGCTTCAGCGTTGATGACACAAGAACTTGTCCCGTTTGGCGACTTCAATTCCAGCACTTTCTCAGCCTGCCAAGAACGGCATCGCCTGAGGTGGATTTCGACATACTGAAATATCAAGTATTAGGCGGCGATTGAACCGGCGAAGTTAATGACCTTTGCGTTGACGGCCAAGTTCGCGTTCGATCTCGCGAGCCGCATCCTTTTTGGCTAAAGCTTGTCGTTTATCGCCTTTGGTACGGCCTTGGGCCAGGGCTAATTCCACTTTGGCGCGACCATCTTTGAAATAAAGACTGAGAGGAATCAAAGCGAGGCGTTCCTGACCGACTCGTGCTGATAGTCGGCTCAACTCCGAGCGATTGAGTAAGAGTTTGCGGGGTCGATTCGGATCATGGGCGCCTACCCCGTGGGCAAATTGGTACGGAGCAATGTGCATACCCTCCAACCACAACTCGCCATTGGTGAATCGGGCGTAGGTGTCTACTAACTGCACGTGTCCACTGCGCAGGCTTTTGACTTCGCTGCCTTGAAGCACAATGCCGGCCTCGACGACATCCAAGATGGTGTAATCGTGACGGGCCTTGCGGTTGCTGGCGATCACCGTGGTGCCGATTCGAGACATGATTGATCAGGTTAGGGCTGGGACAGCGAGCCAGATACCCTGCTCGGCGTGGAACCCGACAATGTTCTCAGTCTGAGCCCGGAGGTCTATGACGCTATGACCGCCTTAGCCCTGGCCGAATATCCTCTCGAGGCCTGCGGACTTCTAGCGGGTGCCCCCGGATCATCGTCGATAGTGAGGTTTTTCCCCTGTCGAAATGTTGAGCAGTCAGCTCGGATCTACACCGTGGATCCTCGGGATCATTTGCGCGCCGAACGGGCTGCTGAAGATCAGGGACTAGAAATCCTCGGTGTCATGCATAGTCACACCCACACCGAGGCCTATCCCAGTCCCACCGATGTCTTGGCTGCTCCAGATCCCAATTGGCACTATGTGATTGTCACCTTGAAACGGGAACGTCCCGAAGCCCGCTCGTACCGCATTCGAGGCTCGGAACCAGAGCCCATTCGTGAAACGCCATTGGAGATTCGCTCGAACTGACCTGTTAATGGCTCAATCGGTAGATTCCGCCCCTCCTGGGGCTCACTCTGGAGTATTTCCTCAGCCGGAGTTCCCTTTCCTCAGGTAATTCATTACAATCCCGAGTGTCTTAGTAGGGAATTTCCCTGATTCCAGATCGGTTGGAGGTGAGCATGATTCCGAATGAAAGTGTCCTCGACCTCATCGGAAACACCCCTCTGGTCGATGTCAGTCGGTTATCACCGAATCCTCGGGTCCGGATTATCGCCAAACTCGAAAGTCAAAATCCTTTCGGTTCGGTGAAGGACCGTATCGCCAAGGCCATGATCGAGGACGCCGAGAAACACGGTCGGTTGGTTCCCGGGCAAACCCTCATCGAGCCTTCATCAGGTAATACCGGTATTGCTTTGGCGGCCATCGCCCAAGTCAAGGGCTACCCGATCAAAATTCTCATGCCGACAAGTGTTTCCATTGAACGACGCCAGATGCTGGAAATCTTCGGGGCCGAAGTAATTCTCACCCCGGGCGAAGAGGGTTCTAACGGCGCAGTGGCGCGGGCCATAAAGATGGCCGAAGAGCACCCCGAATGGTGTTTCTTGTATCAGTACGCCAACGATGCAAACCCACGTGCTCACTATGAAGGCACGGGCCCAGAGATATATCGTGATTGCCCCGAAATCACGCACTTAGTTGCTGGTCTGGGAACAAGTGGAACATTAATGGGTACGGGCAAGTACTTGAAAGAACAAAATCCAGACATCAAGATTGTTGCCGTAGAGCCACCGCTTGGCGAACGTGTCGAAGGTTTGCGCAATCTTGACGACGGCTACATCCCACC
Source organism: Actinomycetota bacterium (assembly GCA_046049015.1). Classification (GTDB taxonomy): domain Bacteria; phylum Actinomycetota; class Acidimicrobiia; order Acidimicrobiales; family Ilumatobacteraceae; genus Casp-actino8. The sequence continues at coordinate 7,864 of JBJOFA010000038.1, forward strand.
TGTCTTCGACAATTGGCACGGTCGAGATCTGCTCGACAGAAAG
>JBJOFA010000039.1:0-7854 GCA_046049015.1 Actinomycetota bacterium
TCTGCAGTGGCTACCGCTAGGGGATGAGTACCCGGAGCCGATTCAATGACGTGGGGTTGACCGAGATGAGGAGCAGCCGCTGCGGCTTGGGCAAACTTGGATGAGAATTCGCCAAAGACCAAGTGTTGGCTGCGATCTTCAATCAGTCCGAATGTGGCGACATCCCAAAAGACGGTAGATCCCCCATTGCCGAGGAGAATTTGCCAGCCATCGGGAAGACCAAACAAGGTTGAAAGACCCGAGCGCACTGAACCCACCAGATTTTTCACGGGAGCTTGACGGTGAGAGGTGCCCAAGAGTTCGCGGCCCGCGGCGGCGAGATCGGCCATCTGTTCGGGGCGCACCTTGGAAGGTCCACAGCCGAAGCGTCCATCACGAGGTAAAAGTTCGGGGGAAAGGCGAATTGACCGGGGCTCTTTTGTGCTCACTGTGTAAGCATGGCAGGCATGAGTTCCACTCCCCAACGGAATCGCACATCTTCTCGGTTGGCGGCCATCGCCGAATCGGCCACTTTGGCCGTTGATGCCAAGGCCAAGGCCCTCAAAGCCGCCGGCGAAAACGTCATTGGTTTCGGTGCTGGCGAACCCGATTTCCCTACTCCAGAGCACATTGTCGAGGCGGCAGTGCAAGCTTGTCGCGATCCCAAGAACCACCGTTACACCCCGGCAGCCGGGTTGCCAGAGTTGCGCGAGGCAATTGCCGTCAAAACCAAAAGAGATAGTGGTTTTGTGACCACCGCGAATCAGGTTTTGGTGACCAATGGTGGCAAGCACGCCGTCTACACGGCCTTTGCGGCCCTGTGCGATCCGGGTGATGAGGTCATTATCCCGGCTCCCTATTGGACGACCTATCCCGAGGCAGTCACCTTGGCCGGGGGTGTACCCGTGGTCATCGATACCGATGAGGCCACCGGATTTCGCGTCACCGTCGAGCAATTGGAAAAGGCACTGACGCCGCGTACCAAGGTTTTGTTGTTTGTGTCTCCCGATAACCCATCGGGTTCGGTGTATCCACCTGATGAGGTGCGAGCTATTGGCGAATGGGCCGTCTCGCGGGGGATTTGGGTGCTGACCGATGAGATCTATGAACATCTCACTTACGGATCTCATGTGTTCAGTTCAATGCCGACGCTGGTTCCTGAGTTGGCTGATCGTTGTTTGATTGTCAACGGGGTGGCTAAGACGTACGCCATGACCGGTTGGCGCGTGGGGTGGATGATCGGGCCGACCGATGTGATGAAAGCCGCCATCAACTTTCAAAGCCACACGACATCCAATGTCAACAATGTGGCTCAAATTGCCGCTCTGGCCGCAGTGGCCGGCGATCTTTCCGCAGTGGCCATGATGCGCACTGCCTTCGAGCGACGCGGTCGATTGATGCAATCTCTCCTGTCGGCCATCCCCGGAGTCACGTGTTCGGAACCGGAAGGCGCTTTTTACTGTTATCCAAATGTCAGCGGTCTCTTCGGACGAAATTTGGCGGGCAAAGTGGCTCACAGCAGCATGGAACTCGCTGATCTCATCTTGTCTGAAGCCAAAGTCGCCATTGTTCCCGGCGAAGCATTTGGAACTCCGGGGTATGCCCGGTTCTCCTTTGCCTTGGGTGATGCCGATTTGGAAGAAGGCATTGGACGCATTGCGACTTTGGTAGCCAATTCGTAGTCATCTCGGCTCGTAATCATTTCGGCTCATAATCACCGCGATCTCTCTCGCTGCGAGTCGACGACCTGCTACTGTTCGGTTGCTGGCAATAGTCGGCCGTGTGAAAAACAGCGAAGTCCGGTGAGATTCCGGCACTGTCCCGCAACGGTAAATCGTGAGAATTGAGTTCTTCACGACAAGTCCGGTCGCCTGATTCACACGCGAAACAACCCTCGAGGCAAGGGTGGATCGCATGAGACATAGTCTCGGCACTCCTCTTGCCTCCTCAGAGCATGAGGAGGCTTCCCATGAAGCACAGTGTCCAACAAGGACGGCAACAACGTCCTTTCCCTTTACGTCGAAGCGGTATTGCCGGGATTTCCCTGCTGGCGTTAGTCGTCGGAATAACCGGTTGCGGTGGCGATTCATCATCGACGTCAACAGGTGACAGTACGGTGGTTCAAACCGATTCAAATGACGGGATTCCGCAGCGAATCATGTCGTTATCGCCCACCCACACGGAAATTCTGTTTGCGATCGGGGCGAATGATCAGGTAGTGGCCGTCGACTCGTTGTCGAACTATCCCGCCGAAGCTGCCGCAGTTCTTACCGAACTATCGGCCTATGAACCCAACGTTGAAGCCATCTCGGAATTTCAACCGGATCTGGTCGTCATTGGCGATGACTTCACTGGCTTGGCCGATCAACTCTCGGCTATTGGTATTCAATCCTGGGTGAGTCCAGCCCCCACCTCACTTGAAGAGGTGTACGCCCAGATCGATGATCTAGGCCAGCGTGTTGGACGCGCCGAAGAGTCGTCAACTCTGATCGCTGAAATGCGCGGTGCCATTGATGCTGCAGTTGCTGGAGCTCCGGAATTGACCGAGCCAGCGACCTACTACCACGAACTAGATGACACGTATTATTCGGTTACCTCGAATACGTTCATCGGTTCTCTGTACGGCTTGTTCGGCTTACGCAATATTGCCGATGCCGCTGAGGACAGCAGTGATTACCCGCAACTGTCAGCGGAGTTCATCGTCAGCCAAAATCCAACGTTGATTTTTGCGGCCGATACAAAATGTTGTGGAGTCACCGCCGACAGCATCGCGCTGCGACCTGGCTGGGATGCGCTCACTGCCGTTGTCAACGGCAATGTCATTGAATTGGATGATGACGTGGCCTCACGTTGGGGGCCCCGGATCGTGGAATACGTGGAGGCGATTGCGGCAGCGATTGCTGGCGTTTTGGCCTCCACTCCGAGCTGAACCGATTTCACAATGCTTGATCTGACTTCAAAATGACTGATGTGATGACCGTCCCCTTAGTGCCGCGTCGTAGTGAGCGGCAGGCCAAAGTCCTGTGGTGGTACGCGGGGGCGGTCGTCATTTTGTTGGTGGCATTCGTGGCGGGATCAATGATTGGTCCCGCTGGTCCGGACTGGTGGCGCGTGCCAGCAGAGTTACTTGATCGTTTACCTTTCATCAGTCTCGATTCGGGGGCCTCGGAACTTCAAAGCAGCGTGCTGTGGGAGATCCGCATGCCGCGAGTGGTGTTGGCCGGAATTGTCGGAGCCATGTTGTCTTTGGCGGGAGCCTCCTATCAAGGGGTCTTTCGCAACCCGTTAGTGGATCCATACCTCCTGGGGGTAGCTGCCGGCGCAGGGCTGGGAGCCACCGTGGTGATCGTGGTGAATCGGGGAGCGACATCGAACTGGTTCATCGATCCACTGCCTTTGTCGGCCTTCATCGGTGGTCTCATTGCCGTTTTGGTGACGTACTCGGTCGGTGCGGCCTTTGGGGCGGCGAAGACGTCGGCAACTTTGGTATTGGCCGGTGTGGCGGTGTCTTCGTTGGCTACGGCCATTCAAACCTTCGTCCTACAAAAGAATTCAGATGTGGTGCGTCAGGTGTACAGCTGGATACTGGGTCGCTTGTCCACGGCCACGTGGGGCGAAGTTCGCTTAGTTCTGCCGTATGTTTTGGTGAGCGCAGGAGTTCTTTTGTGGCATCGACGACTCTTGGATGTTTTGCGAGTAGGCGATGAAGAAGCACGATCTCTTGGCGCCAATGTGGATCGCATCCGATTCACGGTGGTCTTAGCTGCAACGTTGGGAACCTCAGCAGTTGTCAGTGTGAGTGGCCTCATTGGTTTTGTGGGCATTGTGGTGCCGCATTTGGTACGCCTCTTAGCCGGGGCGAGTTATCGAAGTCTGTTGCCACTCACAGTTCTTTTCGGGGCGGCCTTTTTGATCATCGCTGATGTTCCCGGTCGCATGTTGTCGGATCCCGCAGAGACGCCGATTGGCGTGGTCACTGCATTTCTCGGCGCTCCGTTTTTCATCATTGTTCTTCGATCTCGGCAAAGGGATGCTTTATGAGTTCTTTAACTTTCGATCAAGTTTCGGTTCGTTACGGCAGGTCGTGTGCGGTGAATTCTTTCAGCGAGACGGTCAAACCAGGTGAGTGGCTATGTCTCATTGGCCCAAACGGGGCAGGAAAGTCTTCGTTGCTGCGATCAGCGGCGGGTTTGGTGGCGCACACCGGAACTATTTATGTGGATGGTTCTCCATTGCATTTGCGCTCGGGCAAACGCCGTGCCGCCATGGTGGCCCATATCCCGCAATCGCCCCATATGCCTGAATCAATGACGGTGATGGAATACGTGGTTCTCGGACGCAATCCCTATGTTCCGTACTTCGGCCAAGAGACCCGACAGGATCGCGCCATTGCTGATGATGTTGTGGGGCGACTGGACCTTGGTGAATTTGCCAATCGACAATTGGGAACGATGTCGGGAGGCGAACGGCAACGAGTGGTCATTGCCCGGGCACTAGTACAAGAAGCCCCCATCATGTTGTTGGATGAACCAACAAGCGCTTTGGATATTGGGCACCAGCAGTATGCGCTAGAACTCTTGGATCGACTTCGGCGAGAGCATGGTCTCACCATTGTGTCGGCAATGCACGACTTGACGCTGGCAGGTTTGTACAGCGATCGCTTATCGCTACTTCATCACGGACATTGTGTGGCCAGTGGTCCGGCCGAAGAAGTATTGCGCGCCGACACGTTGTCCGAGTTCTACGGTGTCACGGTGAGTGTTCATCGTGAAGATGACGGAACCGTGGTAGTCGTTCCTCGTCGAACCATGCCGTTGGCATAACGAGGATCTCATCAGGAGAACAAGATCCTGGTTTGGGGCAGATCGGTTACCGTGGAAGCTGTGAACGCTGCCGATCTCAACCGTCATGTTGCAGGAGCAGCGGCGGCACACCAACGATTACTCGGTCTACTGCAACCTGGTGATGAGTCAGATAGTGGTGGTTTGACTGATGAGATGGTGGCTCGGGACTCACTGTTACCCGGTTGGACGGTGGGGCATGTGTTGGCTCATCTTGTGCACAATGCCGACAGTTTGGTTCGGCTCTTCAAAGCCGCCGAGGTTGGAGAAATCGCCGATCAATACCCCGGTGGCGCGGCGCAACGAAATACGGACATCGAACGCGACGCTTCGGCTCGGGCCTCTGAACATATTGATCGACTCCGTCGCAGCCTTTACGGCTTGGAGTCAACGTGGTTTGAGGCCAAAGAGGCCTGGGTTGGGCATGGCAGGAATCCTGCCGGCGTTTTGGTGCCGATAGCCGAAGTGCCGCTTCGTCGCTGGCGAGAAGTGGAAGTACACAGCGGTGACCTTGGCCTGGCTGAATTGGCTTGTAGTGGTAGCAAGTGCTGGTCCGATGAGTACATCCGTTATGACTGTTCCTTCTTGACCATGCAATACAAGGCCAGGGGATCGATGGGTCTCAATGATCTGCCAGATGCGGTGCGGACTGCAGAGCCGAGATACCGTTTGGCGTGGTTGCTCGGCCGACATATCTTCGACGGCGTGGCACCAGCCGGACTCATGACATGACGGAACAGCAGTTGTCGCGTTCCCGGCGCCGATTTCGACTCACCTTTAGTGGACTGCTTGTCGGTTTGGGTTTTTTAGGGTCGGCGTCGCCGGTATCGGCTCATGCTGATCTGGTGGTGTCGAACCCGTCAGCCTCGGCAGTTTTAGAACAAGGTCCGAAGGAAATATCGCTGCGGTTCACCGAACCGGTAACTCCGGTTGATCGTTCGGTCGAAGTCTTCGATCAACAGGGTCAGCTGATTCAAATTGGCGACGCCATCATTGATCCGAGTGATGCCACTGCGGTGGTTGTTCAAGATCTACCTGAACTACCCCTCGGTCAATACGTAGTGGCGTGGCGCGTTTTATCGGCCGATGGCCACGTGGCTCAAGGGGCATTTTCCTTTCAAATAGGAACCCAACAAAGTTCTCAGTCGGGAGCAGACATCGTGGCTGATGTGTTGGCGGGACTGGCAACCAGTCGTGAGGGCCCGCCCGGACTAGATGCGGTCCGATACGGGGCGCGTTTTGCGGTCTTTGTCGGACTTGCTGCGCTGATGGGAACGTTGTTCTTTGCCGTTGCTTCTCAATTGGGTGGGCGTCGGATTCGCCTGGCAATTATCGCGGGCTGGTGGGCGGCCGCACTGGGTACAGCTCTCCATTTTCTCACTCAAGGGCCCTATGCCGTGGGGGGCTCGTGGACGGGAGTCGTCGACCCCGATCTCTGGGCGGATGTCTGGTCCACGCGTAATGGTCAAGCCCTGGTCGTGCGGTTGGTGCTACTGGTTCTCTTTGCTGGATTGTTGATTCTGGCTCATCGCAATCGTCAACGAATACAAACTTCTTGGTGGCGGTCGTCTTCGGCACTGGTGGGTGCTGGTGTCATTGTCACCATGTCGGCAGCGGGCCATCCCAGTTCATCGTCCTTGGCTGGTGTTTCCGTAGCCGTTGATGCGGTGCACCTGGCGGCGATCGTGCTGTGGATTGGTGGACTTGTAGCGGTGATTCTGGTGAGTTCAACGACCAGTGAACCCGATGTCGTGATGCAACGCTTTTCTCGTTGGGCCACAGTGGCAGTTCCGATAGCGGTTGTGACGGGCATGTGGCAGACCTGGCATCTCATAGGCCGATGGGACGATCTGAGCAATACAGCCTGGGGTCGCGCGCTTGTGGTGAAGGTGTCCTTCGTTGTCGCCGCGGTCACCGTTGGCGGTATCGCCCGATGGGTGGTGGTCAACCGTTTAACCGGTTCAATCCGGCGTTTGATCGTGATCGAAGTGGCGGTTGTCGTGGCCATTTTGGCGGCGACGAGCGCCTTGGTGTCGCACCCACCGCGGGTGCAGGCGGAAACAAAAGTTTTCAATGCCTCATTGGTAGAGGGCACAATTATTGCCAATGTCACGGTGACCCCGGGTCGCATCGGGGTCAATGAAATACACGTCACGGTGCAAACACCTAGTGGGGCATTGGCTCCGGTTGCGGGGGTGACGATGCGGTTTACTTTGGATGGTTCGGATATCCCGGCGCTCGCCGTGCCAGTTGAAGTGCTTGGTCCTAATCACTTCACGGGGTCGGTGTCGTTATTAAACGGTGGATCATGGACCTTGGAGATCATTGTGCAAGTTGATGCCGCCACGGTGACTCGTTTGACTACCACCGTCGATATATCTGGTTGATACAACTCGTTAACGAGCCACAACCCGTCCGCGGGCTGATGGAGAATCAATGGCGTCATAGATGTGCTGCAGTTCTTGGTGCTTTGCTGTTGGCGATTGTATCGGAGCAGCGCGCATGGCAAAGGCCTGTTTCCATTGCGACCGCCATACGGTGAGCACCGCTAAGCCGGCTAGGACTTGTTGTCCACTTAAAGTATTGCGTTGACGCATCCTCCCTTCCGATAATGACTCTTGGTCGGTGAGAAGTCGATCGTCCAACCACGTTGCCCCGCGTTTGACGAGAATGGAAAAAGGCCATGGGGTATTGACCGGTGCGAGATCAACAAACTCATCAAACGATTTCCACGTGGCAATGTCGCGCCCGGCATGAGTGATGCCCGCCTGATGCAGGACTTCCAAGGAGACGCCAATGCTGAAAGCCACATCATCGATATGTTGCCGACGATCAGCTGGCGATGGGGGCAAATGCGACAACGTACGTATCACGCTCGGTCCGAGGCCACGAGCTAAATCGGCCGCCGCTATAGGAGACGATGCCACCTTTTGCAGCCAGGTAATTCCGGCTGACGATGTCCAGGACCAGTCTGATGCTTGACCTGCGAATGAGAATTGCCATGGGGCGATGATTTCTCCCAACATGTCAATCG
>JBJOFA010000040.1:0-7712 GCA_046049015.1 Actinomycetota bacterium
TTTCATCTCGTCAAACCACATTCTGATTTCAGATATCCGTTGAACGGAGTTCATTATTCAGTCGAGCGACAAAATCATCAAGGTTTACATCGCGTTCAACCTCGGCATCGCGGGCGTTCACCCCCACTGTTCGGTGGGCGATATCCTCATCGCCGACGACTAGCACATAGGGAACTTTCTCCATCTTGGATGACCGAATTCGTTTACCCAGCGGGTCATTGGCTTCCATCACTTCAACACGTATGCCTTGGCTCTTCAAAACTGCTTGTACTTCAAGGGCGTAATCCTCATGGCTTTGCGCCACAGGCAAAATACGAACTTGCACCGGACTCAACCAGGTAGGGAACGCCCCAGCGTAGTGTTCCACTAACACACCGAAAAAGCGCTCGATAGATCCAAAGAGAGCCCGGTGAATCATGATCGGCCGCTGACGAGTTCCGTCCTTGGCCACGTACTCCAAGTCGAATCGTTCAGGAAGATTGAAGTCGCATTGGATGGTCGACAACTGCCAAGTACGGCCAATGGCGTCGCGCACGTGAATGTCGATTTTGGGACCATAGAAGGCGGCGTCACCTTCTTTCACGGCGTATTCCACACCATGATGATCCATGGCAGTAGCCAACGCCTTGGTGGCCTCGGCCCAGATCTCGTCAGAGCCGACGTACTTCACCGGATCTTTCGTTGCCAAGTTAAAAGTGAAGTCCTCAAAACCAAAGGCTCGTAACACGCTGACAATAAAATCTAAAAGGGAGATGATCTCATCTTGCAATTGCTCGCGGGTGCAGTAGATATGACTGTCATCCTGAGTGAAACCGCGAATACGCAACAGACCATGTAGCGTTCCAGCTCGCTCATAGCGATACACCGTTCCCAATTCGAAAAGTCGCAAAGGAAGTTCGCGATAGCTCCGCTGTCGACCTCGGAAGATCAGGCAATGCATCGGACAGTTCATGGGCTTGGGGTAATACGTCCCGTTGTCCATCTCCATCGGCGGATACATACCGTCGGCGTAAAAATCCAAGTGGCCCGATGTTTGGAACAAGGTGGCGTTAGACAAATGCGGGGTAAAGACAAATTGATAGCCGCCGTCTTGATGACGTGAGCGACTGTAGTCCTCCATCAATTTGCGGATGATGGCTCCCTTGGGATGCCATACCGCTAGCCCTCCGCCAAGTTCGCTCGGGAACGACAGCAGATCAAGGTCCACGCTCAAGCGTCGATGATCGCGACGTTCTGCCTCCGCCAACCGGTGCAGATGTTCGGCTAGAGCGGCCTTGCTTTCCCAGGCCGTTCCGTAAATTCGCTGAAGTACGGGACCTTTTTCATTTCCTCGCCAGTAGGCCGCTGAAACCTTCTGCAACGTGAAATGGCCGAGTTTGCCGGTGCTTGGAACGTGGGGTCCGAGACATAGATCTACAAACTCTGGGGAATTGCGATACACACTGACCGAATCCCCACTCGATCCGACTTCTCCGGCATCCGAACCATCAGCTCCACCAGCCCGGACCCGGTTGATGATCTCGCACTTGTACGGCTGATCCCCAAAGATTGACAAAGCCTCGTCAATAGCCACCTCTGATCGTTCAAAAGGTTGATTGGCAGCGATGATCTCGCGCATTTTGGCTTCGACCCGCTCTAGGTCGGCTTCGGTAAAGGTTTGGCCCCCGAGATCAAAGTCGTAATAAAAACCGTTTTCAATGGCCGGACCGATGGTGTATTTCGACCCGGGATACAACTGTGTCACCGCTTGAGCCAGTACATGGGCTGTTGAATGGCGAAGAACATGGCGCCCTTCATCAGAGTCCCCGGTCAATATCTGTACTGACATTCCCTCGCCGAGCGGAGTGCCGAGGTCCACTTCAACCCCATCCAGACGTGCCGCCACTGCGGCTTTGGCCAAGTTCTTGCTGATATTGAGGGCTAGATCGAGAACGGTTGAGCCGTTCGGTAACGACTTTTGTGAACCGTCGGGAAGGAAAATGGAAATCTCAGCCATGCACCGTCAAGTGTACGGTCAGGCATCAACCTCGGTACGGCTGTTTTGCGCAGTCGAGCCCCTACTTCGCCCCTGGCTCCAATCATCAACGCCGACACTGGCTCCAGCAGGCTGATCCTGTTCCCCCTCATCCGCAGGGGCATCATTGGTATGGGCCACCCGAGACACCACCACGTTCTCCGAAGTAGAAGTCTTGCCGGCGTAAATATTTTTGTACACCTGCCCGGTCATCTCGCGAATTTCAAACATGACTTCGTCGATCATGGAGCGCCAACCTCGCTGAGGCTCGCCATCTCGAATGTAACGCTCAGGGTGAACAGGACGCCCAATGGTGATCGAACAATGTTTCATGATCTTGGGCATCTTGGCATCGGGGGGCTGAATAAGGTTCGTGCCCACGATTCCCACGGGATAAATGGGACAACCAATCGATGTGGCCAAACGAGCCGCTCCAGTTCGCCCCTTGTAGAGACATCCGTCTCGACTTCGGGTGCCTTCGGGAAACATGCCAAACAATTCGCCGCGCTCTAGGACCTCTCGCGCCGCATCGAGCGCCGCCTGGCTCTTTTCGCCGCCCGAGCGATCGATAGGGATCATTCCCATCATGGGAAAGAGAAACTTTGTCTTCCAAGAGTCCATGTACTCGGCTTTGCCAACGAATGAAATATTGCGAGGCAATGTCAGCATCAAAAACGCCGAATCAAGAAAGCTGATGTGATTGGGGCAAAGTATCGCCGGTCCATCTTCGGGAAGGCGATCGAGACCAGTGATGTCGATTTGCCAAAGACGGCGGGCCAGCGGACCGAGGGCTGCCCGAGCTCGAGTTTGTGCTTTGCCAGCTCCCCGTGCTTTCATCGCGCCCTCCCTTCAATCGCTCACCCATCAATTGCGAGGTGAGTGTACGGTCTCAGGACTGCTGAGAGGATGTCGTGCTGTAAACAGTTTGTTACGTCCAGGTAACGAAGAAAATTGCCGGGAAGTTCCCGCAGGGAACTGTGCTTTTCGAGTTAGACAAACGGTGTGTGACGCAGGTCAACACCCAGTAAGGAAGCCGCTTCTCCCACATCATGGCCCGCCTGAGCAGCGGCGTCGATAACTGCTATGGCTGCTGGAGTATCGAGGTCTTGGTCCAAACAAGCCCGAACCTCTTGGAGCAAACCACTATCGGTGGGTTTTGGCGCCTGTCCGCCTGATTCACTGACCTCTATCCAAGAACCTAATTGAGTCGATGCCGCGGGCATGAGTTCATCAGTCCATTCCCACTCTCGACGGTAGTGATTTTTGATGATCGCCAAGCGAATGGCACGCGGGTCCCATTGGCGCCGCAAGGCATCAACGAATTCCAGATTGCCCAGACTCTTGGACATCTTGGCACCATCTTTGAAGACCATCGCCACATGCATCCAGTGGCGCACGAAGAGCTTTCCCGTCACGGACTCACTTTGGGCTCTTTCACATTCATGGTGCGGGAAGATCAAGTCTGAACCGCCTCCATGGAGATCAATGGTCTCGCCCAACTCCCGCAAAGCGAGAGCACTGCATTCAATATGCCAGCCGGGTCGACCAGCACCCCAAACGGCTTCCCAAGCGGGTTCATCATCTGCCGAGGGTTGCCACAAAACAAAGTCCAACGGGTCGCGCTTGGCCGGATTATCCACGTCTCCACCGCGTTCGCGTGCGAAATCAAGCATTTGTTCGCGGCTGTAATGACTGATCGAACCAAATGATTCTGACTGACTGACGTTGAAGTACACCGAACCATTTGACTCATAGGCAAAGCCCCGCTCTAAAACCATGCCGATGAATCCGCGGATATCAGGAATTGCCGAAGAAGCCCGCGGTGAAGAGAAGGTCGGCAACGCGTTCAATGCCTCCATATCACGTTCGAATCTCGCTTCTTCACCAGCCGCAAGATCGAGGTAGTGGATACCCAATTCGCGAGCCTTAGCGAACAACGGATCATCGACATCTGTCACGTTTCGAACACAGCGCACCTCGTGCCCGATATCAATGAGCCGTCGCTGTAAAACATCGTAGGCAATGAATGTTGCCGCATGGCCGATATGAGTGGCGTCATACGGCGTGATGCCGCAGGTATACATCGACACCATCGGCCCAGGCTCAAAAGGAACTACCGCTTGGCGCGCCGTATCAAACAACTTCATGACAGACATGATGGTCTTCTCTAACGAGAACCGTCGGACTTGATACCGGTAAGTTTCGGCGCGACACGGGTGCGATACCGAACATTCAATTGGAGCAACACGGCTGTAAAAGCTTCAATTGCCGTGGCGTTGGACAATTGACCGGCATCAAGTGGACGACAACCGGGAATTCGCGAAACGATTTCGCTGACCTGAGCGAGAGCGTTGGCATCATCGGAGCAAATCAAGACGTCAGAGTCGATTGGCTCACCAAGGTGACCCAACTCCTTAGCCGGGAGATGATGAAAGGCCGCCACGACGCGACTCCGAGGAACAGCAGCCTGCACATGAGCCGCAACACTGCCGCGAGGAGGAAGTAGCGGTTGAAATTCCCCGGCAACCCGAACCAGAGCATTCGCCATACTGATCACGATTTTTCCCGCCAGAGCATCGGCGTTCTCTTGAACGGTGGCCGCTGCAGAATCCCACGGCGTGGCGATCACGATGACATCACAGGCTGCGGCGGCGGCATTATCTCCAGACGTGAATCGTGGGGCAATCTCTGGGAACTTCGCCAGTTCAGCAGCAACTGCCTCAGCAGCTCGTTCTTTTGATCGCGAGCCAATCACGACTTCATAGCCCACCGAGGCCAAACGGGCACCGAGAGCCGTACCGGCTGGCCCTGTACCACCGATGATTCCAATATTCATTTCCCCACAATGTCACATGACTTCTACGGTGCTGACATTCGCCATCGATTGGCGCTACTAGGTTGGGGACATGCTTCTTCTTCAGGGCAAACGAATAGTCATCACCGGCGTCCTCACTGATGCATCCTTGGCCTTTTCCATCGCTCGCTTATGTATCGAACAGGGAGCCGATGTGGTGCTCACTGGTGCGGGTCGAGCCCTGTCGCTTACCCAGCGAACCGCCCGCAAACTCCCCGCCACGGTTGAAGTATTGGAACTTGATGTCACCGTGGCCGAACATGGTGACCGTGTCCGGGACCATCTGCAATCCACTTGGGGCCATGTTGACGGAGTCGTACATTCCATCGGTTTCGCTCCTGAATCCTGTCTGGGCGACGACTTTCTGGCCGCCAACTGGGATGACGTTGCGGTTGCACTGCAGATCAGCGCGTACTCCCTCAAACACCTCGCCGATGTCTTTTTGCCCCTGATGGGCCCGGGGGGGTCCTTTGTCGGGCTCGACTTCGATAACACCGTGGCCTGGCCGGCATATAACTGGATGGGTGTGGCTAAGTCCGCTCTTGAAAGCGTAAATCGCTATCTGGCACGCGATCTCGGCAGTCGAGGTATCCGCTGCAATTTAGTGGCGGCCGGCCCCATCAAAACCATGGCCGCCAAATCCATTCCTGGATTCAAAAAGTTCGAGGACGTTTGGGATGAGCGGGCCCCGCTCGGTTGGGATGTCACTGATCCTGAGCCGGTAGCCCGTGCCGTTGTTGCTCTTCTCTCCGATTGGTTTCCGGCTACTACTGGTTCGATGATTCATGTTGATGGCGGATTCCACGCCACTGGCGCCTAAGAGTGCCACTGTGACTAACCGATTGATCTCAGAGACATCCCCCTATCTCCGTCAACATGTCGACAATCCTGTTGATTGGTTTGCCTGGGGACCTGAAGCTTTTGCCGAAGCCGTTCAACGCGATGTGCCGATCTTGCTATCAGTTGGCTATTCGGCTTGTCACTGGTGCCACGTCATGGCACATGAGAGCTTCGAGGATCCTGCGGTCGCCAAAGAGATGAACGAGCGGTTCGTTTGCGTCAAAGTTGACCGCGAAGAGCGCCCCGATGTTGACGCGGTGTACATGGACGCCGTTCAAGCCATCAGTGGGCGTGGCGGATGGCCGATGACGGTCTTTCTCACGCCAGCGGGAGAACCTTTCTATGGCGGCACGTATTTTCCGCGCGCCGGCTTTTTGAAATTGATGGAGGCGATTACTGATATTTGGAACACGCGCCGCCACGAGGTCACCGACAATGTGGCCGCACTGGTAGAAGCCATCGGACGCACCGCAATGGTCAGTCCCGCTCCGGGTCTTCCTAATTTTGAATTTTTGAACCAGAGCATCGATCGCATCACGGAGGCGTTCGATGAAGAATGGGGTGGATTCGGCTCGGCTCCAAAATTCCCCAGCACCATGAATTTAGATCTCATTGCCCGGAGATATCTGCGCAATCCAAATGCAAATGATGAAAAGGTGCTGCGAACTTCGCTAGATGCCATGTGCAGCGGCGGAATGTACGACCATCTCGGTGGCGGCTTCGCTCGCTACTCCGTTGACGCTCAATGGCTTGTACCCCATTTTGAAAAGATGCTCTATGACCAAGCTTTATTGTTGAGGGTCTATACCCATGCTTGGCAATTGCTTGCTTCCCCTATTTGGAAAACCGTCGTCGAACAAACTGTGGAGTATCTGGATCGGGATCTGCGTCATCCCGAGGGTGGTTTTTACAGCGCTGAAGATGCCGATTCCTTGACGCCCGACGGCCATTCCGAAGAAGGCGCCTTTTACACCTGGACCGTTGAAGAAATCCGAGCCATCCTCCCGCCCGATCAGGCTGATGAATTCTGTGAGTGGTTCGACATCACTGTTGGGGGGAATTTCGAAGGTCGCAATATCCCCACTCGCCATCTCAATCGCGGCGCACTTGAGCGAACATCATCATTGGAGGAATCCTGTCGCCTCGTCTTAGCCGAAAGGGCGAAAAGATCGCGACCAGGTCTTGACTCGAAAGTCATCTTGGAATGGAACGCCCTGTTAATTACGGCCCTCACCGAAGCCGGACGGGCTTTCCAACGTCCCGAATGGACGCTCCTGGCGGTCACCTGTGCTGATTTTCTCTACGATAATTTGCGCGCCGATGACGGTTCTTGGCATCGCACCTGGCAGGCCGAGGGTCAACCCCAGGCGCGTCATCAAGCAGTGGCAGCCGACTACGCGAATCTCATTGATGCCTTTACCCGACTGGCCGAGACCACAGGAACAGCTCTTTGGATCGAACGGGCCACCGAAGTCGCTGACTATTTCATCACCCACTTCCATGACGAAGAGCGAAGTGGTTTTTTCAATGTGTCGCGATCTGCCGAACAACTTGTGGTGCGTCAAAAAGACCTCATGGATAATGCCACTCCAGCAGCGAACTCCTCGGCGGCATTGGCTCTCCTTCGGCTGGGAACTCTGTTGGATAGATCAGATTTCATCGCCATTGCCGGCGATACCTTGCGCTTGTTGACGCGCATTATGGAAGCAGCTCCATCAGCTGCTGGACAATCACTCGCCGTCTTGGACCTGGTTCTTGAAGGGACGACCGAAATCGTGCTGGTCGGTGACCTCCCTGAGTTGGAGCGAGTCGTTGATACCAATTGGCTGCCCTCGGCCGTTATTGCTCGCGGAGAGCCCTACGCCAGTCCCCTCTGGGAACACCGAACTTCGGGTTGGGTGTATGTCTGCCGCAACTATTCCTGCGCCGCGCCCACGAATGATTCATCCATTTTGACCTCCCTCCTGCATTAATGTGACGCCCTAGGGCGTACCGCTCGGGTCG